>JAKPTH010000607.1 GCA_029571125.1 bacterium | reverse complement strand
AAAAACTGGTTGCTGTGACGGCCAACCCGTCCAACGGCGTCGTAATTTCACCGGCGTCCGGCGCTACGGACTCCGGCGGCAACGCTAAATTCAATATCAAATCCGGCCAGCCGGCCACTAACGTGGTAATAACGGCCGTCGCAGACGGAAGCGTTATGATAACTCAAACTCTGACGTTCAGCTTTATTTCTCAATCGGTAAGCATCGCCAACTCCAGAGTCGAAGAAGCCACACCGGGCGCGGCTTATATCGCCAACGGCCAGGTTGCCGCCACCGTCATAATAACCCTTAGAAACGCTTCCAATATTCCCATAGCGAACCTCACTCCGCAGATAAGCGTTTCAGGCTCGAACAACATACTCAAAAACGCCGACGGGCGTCCCATACCGGAAACGCCTCTGAAACCGACCGATTCCGAAGGAAAAACATATTTTCAAATTTTTTCCGTCACGGCCGAGCAAAAAACCGTCGTCGTGAAAGTAGACGGAATAGCCCTCAATCAACAGCCTTCGCTTAATTTCACGGCGGGTCCGGCCGATAAAATCAGCTACTCGTCAGGAAACCTTCAGGTCGGGGCGATTACGTCAAAACTTCCGCGCCCGCTCAAAGTGCAGGTATTCGACGCCAATAACAACCGCGTTTCCGGCGCGCCGGTTAAGTTCAGCATAGTCCAGCAGCCGGCCGGAGCTTCAGGCGCATCGCTTTCGTCCGCGCAAATGGCCACCGACAGCGGCGGCTATGCTTATACCGAGCTCAGCCTCGGCTCCAGGGTCGGACTTTACAAAGTCAACGCGGAACTTTCCGGCGCAAAAGGCTCTCCCGTGGTATTCAACCTCGAAGCGCAGAGCGGCCCGCCGTCTTCGCTGACGATAGATTCGGGCAACAACCAGAACGGGGCCATCGGCGCGCCTCTCGCCATACCACTGGTGGTCAAGGTTTTCGACGCTTCCGGCAATCCCAGCCCGGGCGTTATAGTTCATTTCAGGCAGACTTTAAAGCCGCTCGAAGCTTCCGACTGCCTGCTCACCCAGGCCGACGTCCCCACGGACGATCTCGGTTCGGCTCGCGCGCTGGTCGGGCGGCTCGGCGATAAAGTCGGCCAGTATAAAATAACGGCATCCATAACCAACCCGCCCGTTTCGGTTGATTTTACGATGAGCGCGGTCGCCGGAACGCCGGCGTCCATACAGGCGGTTTCGGGCGAATCGCAGACGGTCACAGTGAATACTCAGGGCGCCGCCTTAAAAGTCGTGGTAAAAGACAATTCCGGCAATAACGTTTCAAGCCCGGTGCCCGGCTGCACCGTTCAATTTTTAGTCTATCGCGGGACCGGCTCGCTCAATTTCACAAGCCGCCAGACAGATGCCAGCGGCGAAGCCTCCGTCGTTTATACGGCGGGCAAAACCGCCGGCCAGGAAGAAGTCTGGGCAAGCGTCGAAGGCAATTATTCTCTCGCGCCGGCGCGGTTCATTATAAACGCAGTGGCGGGCGCCGCCAGCAAGCTTTCAAACGCGAGTTATTACACTGCGGCATACGGCAGGGCCGGAGAAGCTCAGCAGCTGCCTTTCGGCGTGCGCGTACTCGACGCTTTCGACAATCCGGTATCCGGAGTCAAGGTCGACTTCGCCATTTCAACCACCGCCAGCACCGCCGGCTTCCCGGGCCAGATAACTCTCATAGAGCCTTCCGACTCAAAATCCAACTATGAAGGCGCAGTGTATTGTTATATCAGGCACGGAAACAAATCCGGCACTTACGAAGTGAGCGCCAGCAATATCGGCCTCGCCGGAAGCCCGGTACGTTTTGAAGCGGTGGCGACATCCGGAATATTAAACCAGCAAAAAACGACGTTCGACCCGCCGGCGCCCAACAGCGCCGCAGCAGACGGAGCGAGCACCATAGAAATAACGCTCAAATGCCGAGACGATTACGGCAATCCCGTCAGCGGCGCCTATGCCTATTTTTATTCGGATTCCGGCGCGCTCAGCATATCTCAGCCGCAGATGCCCACGGATATGTACGGAGTTGCAAAAGCAACAATAAAATCGGGCAGAAGCGGAACATATAAAATCAAGGCGTCCGTAAACAGCGTCAATATAATCGGCGAAGCTTCCGTAAATTTTTTGAGCGGCCCTTTCAGCGCCGCTGCTTCGCAATATTACCTCCATCAGCCGCCCGCCAAAGTTCTCGCCAATAACAGCGATTTTTATACCGTCAAGGCAGAGCTGCGCGACGAAAAAGGCAACCCCGTGCAGGGAGTTACTCCGGCTCGTCTCGCCGTAATAAACGGCGACCCCATCAATATGTCGGTTATCCCGCCGGCCGCCAATTCCGACACATACGGAGTCATGCTTTTCACCGCCAGGGCTTCCCAGCAGGGCGTAAAAACGCTCGAAGTTTACATAGACGGAGCACGGGTCCTTACCGACGCACGAAAAACTTATCTGGAGCTGGCTTTCGTTACCAATCCGGTAGACGTCGGCAAAACGTCGGCCGAAATAGACGGTCCTGCCATAACCGCCGCCGACGGAAACTCCGAAATTAAAATGAAGATTTTCGTCCGCGATACGGCCAATTCGCCCATAAGCGGACTCAGCTTTCAATCTTTCGCCTTCAAGGCGAAAAACATTAAAAAAGGCGTTTACGAAAACGTAGATATCGCCGCGCAGCCGTCGTTTTACAATTCCGGAGACGGCTCCTATAACTTCAGTTTAAAATCCACTAAAGCCGCCATGTTCCAGATAGAGGCCGAAGTGGTTTCCGACCAGACGCGTTACGCGCTTACCTCCAGGCCGGCCGTCACATTCAACCCGGGCCCGGCCTCGCAGATGATAAGCCTGAACGGCGCCGACATTTATTCGCGGGTGGCAGAAAAGTCGCTTACGCTTTTAAGCGTGTCGGTCGTCGACGCTTACAATAACCCGGTCAACTCGGCGGCGATAGATTTTTCAATGGTTAGTTTCCCCGAAGGCTCTCAGCAGATGGCCGTGGAAAAAGCTTCGGTTTACACCGACGAAAACGGCGTGGCCACGACGAGCGTAACGTTAGGCACCAGAACGGGGCTTTATGTTTTCAGGGCCGAATCGTTCGGCCTGAACGGGTCGCCTGTAAATTTCACGGCATACGCCACTCCAGGCTCCGCCGCCCGCTACGAGCTGCGCAACGTCCCGGTGGAGGTTACGCAGGCTCAGCCCATAAAGCAGATCGAACTGGCGGTTTACGACTCATACGGCAATTTAAAGTACGACTGTTCCGATGCGATATACCTTTCATCCAACGATAAAAGCGCGATACTGCCTTACGGCTCCATGGAATCCCCTTACATATTCAGCATCAGCGACAACGGACGCAAGGTGTTCAACGAAGGAATTTTATTTCTCACGGTAAGCCCTTCGACGACGCTCTCCGTAAAAAAACTCACGGCAGTAAGCCCGCTGGAAACGATTTCCGCTCCGATTAACGTAGTCAAGATGCAGCAATCGCAAACCGCCAATTTTTTCATCGGCTCTTTTTTCGTTCCGGGTTCCTCCAGCCACGTTCTGATAATGGTCAAATCAAAATCGGAACTAAGCTCCCCGCCCGAACTAAACGTTTCATTCGACGGCGGTACGCCTTTCAAATCCTCTATGAACGCCACTTCTAAAGCCAGGGTATATTACAGGGTCATAGAGCTTAAAGCGAGGCCCTTGAAAGCCGACATAAAAGTATTCGGCCAGATGAGCGGCGCCGGCGATTATTTATACGGCGAAGAGAGCGTAAACTATTAACGCTTAATTACGGAGTTTTTTTTCTTAAAGAAAGTATTTATAAAGATAAAAGCGAGGTAAAATGCTTATGAAAGACATCGAAAAAAGAAAAAACTTTTACACTTCCACGCTGGCCGCGCTTCTTCTGGCGGCCCTTACGTTCGCGAATACGGCATGCGGAGGCGGCGGCGGCGGTGGCGGTTCGGTAGTAAACCCGGTCAATAACAACGCGACGGCGGTCAAGTTAAACGACGGGCTGAGCGCTTTAAACAGCGCCACTCCCGATTACGCCTCCGCCAAATCCCAGCTGAACCAGGTAATAACCTCGCCTGACGCCACGACCGAACAAAAAACCGCGGCTTACGCCGGCCTCGGCTGGGCAAATATAAAAAGCGCCTCCGCCACGGTGGATATAGACAAGGCCATAAGCGATTTTTCGAGCGCAATCAACAGCCAGTCTCAGCAGGGACAGGTTTCAAACGTTCTAAACCAGGCTTACGTCGGACGCGCGGTTTCGCAGATAATCAAAGACAGCGCGGCCATCACGTCCGCCATAAACGACCTTAACAGCGCCGGCCTTTCCAGCATAGAAGCGCAATATACCGAAGACGTCATAAAAGCCGGCATAACCACGCCTCAGCTGCGCGGCTATAAAGCCTTCCTGCATTTGATAAGAAACGAAAGCGCCGACGGCCAGCTCTTTACCGATAATTACAACAAGCTCAAATCCACCGCCGCTACCGATAAAAACGCCCAGCTGATGCTCAACGCACTGGACTTAATGTTAAAGGAAAATTAGGTGTCCGCCGTGATTAAAATAAATTGCAGCAAAATACAGTCCGGGCGCTTCGCCCGATTCGTAAAAACAGCGGCGAAATTTTGCCGTGCGTTCTTTCTGGTTGCCGCGTTATTCTTATTTCAGCAAATTTTATCGATGCCGGTTTTCGCTTCGGAAGTTAAAATTCCTTCGCTTCTGGATTCGAAAGAAGTTTCCAGATTCTCGGAAATAAAAAAAATGATCGACGGCTGGCGTTATTCAGACGCATTTTCGGCGATAACCGAAAAGCTTAATTCAAAAGATAATCTGAGCGACGCCGAAAAAAAAGCTCTCTACATAAATCTCGCCGTGGTTTTAAAGATGCTCGGAAAGCCCGCCGACGCGCTTTCAAACATCAAACGCGCCCACGAGCTGGGCTCGTCGTCGGAAGTGTGCCTTTATTACCTTTCGCTTCTGAGCCTTTCCGTTTCGGATATTCCGGCGGCCTCTTCTTACGTCAATAAGCTCAAGGAAATCTCTGCGGAAAATCCATGGGCATATCTTATGAGCGCCAGCATATTCGCTTTCGAAGGCCGCGCCCGAAAGGCTTATGACGAAATTAAAAAAGCGTTAAAGCTCGAACGCGACCTTTTTGAAGCGCGCGCTTTTCTTTTCAGTTACTATAAAAAAAGAAAAAAATACGAAAGCGCACGCGACGAATTGAAAAAACTTATGAAGCTCAATCCCAATTTCGAACTGGCGCCGTTTTTTACGGCCGCCGGCTTCGCCGATAGAAAGGTCGCTTCGGAAAAGGTCAAATCTGAAATTCTTTACGAATACGGAAACCTTATGTACAATTACTTTAAAAATCCCAAAACTGCATTAAAATATTACAAGCAGTCCGAAAAGCTCAACGGATCGCACATAAAAACGAAAATCGGAATGGCCCAGTGCTATGCGCTTTTCGGCCAGAACGACCGCGCCGCCGAGCTGCTTTGCGAAGTTTTGAAGATAAATCCGGACGACCGCATAGCCGCGGAACATTATAACAATTTTTCCGCTGCCGGCAGCGTGGAAAATTTTATTAACCTTAATATCAATACGCTCAAAAGCGTCGCCATTTCAACTAAATTTTCTTTCTGCCCGCACTGCGGCATGGCGAACGAATTGAACTCAAAAAAATGTTCCAACTGCAAAAAAAGCCTGGCGGCGCCGCCTAAAACCGAAAAAACCGTTTCGGGCGATCCGGGCGTCGAAAAGAAAGCTGAAATCGTAGTCGATCCGGAAGAATTCACGCAGAGCGATGAAATCGAGCAAAAATACGACAGATGCCTCGAAGCCGGAATTAAAAATTTAGAGCAGAGCAATTACGAGAGCGCGGAAATAAACTTCAAAGAAATGATACTTCTTATGCCGGACTCTCCGGAAGGCTATAACATGCTCGGCGCCACCTACCTCGCCACCCGCAATTACGACGTCGCCATAAGCAACTTCAAGCGCGCCATTTCATTGAACTCCGATTTCGCCGAAGGTTATTTCAGCCTCGGCAAAGCCTATGAGCTTACAGATAAAGCGGGCAAAGCCGAAGAGATGTATAAAAAAGCCCTTAAAATAGATTCCGAATACGAAGAGGCGGCTGACGCGCTAAAAAAATTGAAAAAATAATACTTTTTATTATCTTTGCGCTTAAATTAATTGCATTTTTTCGATATTTCATGATATAATTTATAGACAAACTTTTACGATAATCAAAATAATAAGCAAATAGATCAACTTTTTAAAACCAAGGAGAAAAGCAGTATGACTGAAAATTTCGCTGATTTATTCGAAAAATCTACGGTATCCAAACAGAAAATCCATTACGGAATGAAAGTTAACGCTAAAATTGTAGGCATGGACGAAAGCTCCGTATTCGTAGATATAGGCGCGAAAACCGACGGATACGTCGAAAAAACCGAATTAATCGACGGCAACGGAAACTTCAACTATAAAATCGGAGATTATATAGAACTCTACATCGTAACGAATAAAGAAAGCGAATTGAAACTCAGCCGCGCTTTGAGCGGCGACGGAAGCTACAACGTCATAAAAGACGCTTTCGAACGCAAAATAACCGTATCCGGCAAAGTAAAAAGCCTCAACAAAGGCGGATACGAAGTTACAGTCATGGGCAAGCGCGCTTTCTGCCCCATCAGCCAGATGGACATCAAAAAGATCGACACGCCCGAAAAATACGTGGGCAGCGTTTTTAATTTCAAGGTCAGCTCCTTCGAGGAAGAAAAAAAGAATATCGTACTTTCCCGCCGCCCCGTGCTCGAACAGGAACAAAAAGAAGCCATAGACAAGCTTATCGCCGGCCTCAAAGAAGTGGATATAATCAGCGGCAAAGTGACGAAAGTTTCCGAAATCGGCGCTTTCATAGACCTCGGCAGCCAGCTCGAAGGCATGATACACGTATCCGAACTAGCCTGGACGCGCGTCGCTCACGCTTCAGAAGTGGTCAAGCCCGGCGATATCGTGACCGCTAAAGTTTTAAAGGTCGAGCACGCCGAAGGCAAAAGGTTCCCGCGCATATCGCTCAGCCTCAAGCAGCTTTCGCTCCATCCGTGGGAATCCGTGGCCAGCCGCGTTAAATAGGGCGACGTTATAAAAGGCAAAGTAACGCGCTGCGCGGACTTCGGCGCTTTCGTAGAACTGTTTCCCGGCGTCGAAGGCCTTATCCACATATCGGAAATAACCGGCGAAAAGCGCATCAAAAAAGTCAACGAAATCATAAACCCCGGCGATATGGTAGAAGCGATAGTTCTGGCCGTAGATCTCGAACAGAAGCGCATATCGCTCAGCATAAAAGCGCTCGAAAAGAAAAACAATCCCGAACCCGAAGTGAAAGCCGAAGCTGAACGCGCTCCCAGAGCGCCCAAAGCGCCCGCAAACGACGAAGACAACTGGCGCAATTACACAAAAATCGAAGACGCGCCCGACGCAGAAGACGAAGAAGACGAAAACCCTTTCAAAGCGCTCAAGAAAAAATTCAACTCATAAGCTCGAAAGGCCGGTTACATAAAAAAATAATTAACGAGGTGCAGTATGTCGCAAAAATGTCCGCGTTGTTCAAATACATTGGAAATAATAGATATTGACGGAATAAAAATCGACAGGTGCGGTTCCTGCTGCGGTATTTTTCTCGACGAAACCGAATTGGGCCAGATCAAAGACCGCGGCTGCGCATCGATAGAATCGCTGGCCTCGGGCGGAAAGCTTCCGGCCGGACGGATATCCGAAGGCGAAAAAATAAATTGCGTAAGGTGCTCTTCGGCCATGCAGACGGTCAATTTTTCGTACACTTCAGGCATCATGATAGACCATTGCCCTGCATGCAATTCAGTCTGGCTCGACAACGGCGAGCTCGGAAAGATTATCGAATTCTTAAAAGCAGGCGAATCTTCAAACGCCGAAGACCAGGCCAGATACAACGATCTTTTGAACGAAGTTAAAAACAAAACCCGCCGGCAGATGGAAAATAATTTCCGATCCATTTCTTCGGGCGGAAAAATGGGCTCCATAGTCAACTTCGTTTATAAAATGATCAATAAAATAACCGGATAAAACTTTTATAAAATATAATAAAAGCGGCGGCCCGAAAGCTCCATGCACGCAACGCTTAACGGCCGCCGCTATTTTTAGCGGATATGAAAAAATTAAAAACCTTTATCGGCGCGGGCGCGTTCATACTTTTCTTTGCCGTAACGCTGTTTTACGACAATCTAATCGATTTATTCTCAGGCGTAAAACCGAAAGAAGCCACGCTTATATACGGCAGGGCCTACGACGCCATTTCCCTCGACCCGCCCAATCAATGGGACGGCTCATCCTCCGGAGTCATCAATAACGTATATGAAAATTTAGTCCAGTTCGTCGAAGGCTCCGCTAAACTCGAGCCGGTTTTAGCCGAATCCTGGAAAATATCCGACAACCTTCTGGAATACACTTTCAACCTTCGCAAAAATGTTTTTTTTCATGACTCCTCACGTTTCGACGCCGACTGCGTGGTGTTCAACATGGAGCGCCAGATGCAGAAAAACCACCCTTACAGGCTTGGCAACTGCGAATGCTTCGAAAGCAATTTCGGCCTTCTCGAGTCGGTCAAAAAACTCGACGATCACACGGTGGTTTTCAAGTTAAAAAAGCCTTTCACGCCTTTTCTCGAACTGCTCGCCATGACGCCGATGGCTCTGGCTTCGCCGGCGGCCGTAAAAAAGCACGGCGCTGAATTTTATAAAAACCCTTGCGGCACCGGCCCGTTTATCTTTAAAAAATGGATCAGGGACGATTCGATAGTGCTTGAAAAGAACAAATCTTACTGGCGCGAAAAAGCGCGGGTCGATAAGATAATTTTCAAAACCATACCGGATAACCGGCTCAGGCTTATGCAGCTTTACTCCGGGCTTATAAACATAATGGACGGCATCAACCCCGACGACATAGAAACCATCAAACGCAACCCCGAAATCACGCTGCTTACCGAAACTGGCATGAACGTCGGCTATATCGCCATGAATACCAGGAAGCCGCCTTTCGACAAAAAAGAAGTCAGGCTCGCCGTCAACCACGCCATAAATAAAAAAGCCATAATCAATTTTTTATATCAGCAGACGGCCACTCTCGCTAAAAACCCTTTGCCGCCGAATATTTTCGGCTATAACAACGAAATTTCCGGATATCCTTACGACATAAAAGAAGCTAAACGCCTGCTGAAGCTGGCGGGTCTAGAAAACGGCTTTAAAACCAAACTTTTTATAATACCTATAACCACGATGTCATTTCCCGAGCCCGATAAAGTGGCCGACGCCATAGCGGCCAACCTCAAAGACGCGGGCATAATAGTAGAAAAATACAGCTGCGAATGGAGCGAATACCAGAACAAAGTCATGAACGGCGAGCACGAAATGGCCATGTTCGTCTGGAGCGCCGACATTCCCGAT
>JAKPTH010000606.1 GCA_029571125.1 bacterium | reverse complement strand
GATTCTGCGATATAGAAGTACTCGGGGCCGTAAACGCCATCGAGGCGCTCGAAACGCTGCACGGAAGATATAAAACGCCCGTTCCCGTCGATATGGTCATAGCCGATTATAAGATGCCTTACATCGACGGGCTTGCGCTCGTTGAAAAAATAAGGCAATCCGAAAACATAGGGCGCGTAAAAATAATCGTCATGAGCGCGGCGTGCGATATGACGCCTGTAATAGCTCAATTTCAGAATTTTTCCGTTTCCGCGTTTATCAATAAGCCAGTCAGGATGAAGGAACTAAAAAAACTGCTTTGCGGAGTTAACGCAATGCAGGCCGAAGGCTTATCCGGCGCCGCCGACTCGCGTCATGCCGAAAAGACGACGCGCCCTCTTCCGGCATTCGCAAAAACCGTTATGATCGCCGAAGACAATGAAATAAATATAAAGATTATAAAGGAGATATTGTCTAAAAATTCCGTCGAAAACGTTATAGTGGCAAGGGACGGGCGCGAGGCCGTGGAACTTTTCGAGAAAAACGTCATAGACCTTATATTCATGGACGTGCAGATGCCAGTGCTGGACGGATTTGGCGCCACAAAAAAAATAAGAAGTTCGAGTTCGGGCAACAATAAGCTGCCGATTATCGCCATGACAGCCAATGCCCTGAAAGGTGACCGTGAAAAATGCATAAGGGCGGGCATGGACGACTATATTGCCAAGCCTTTTAAACCCGTCGTTATCGGTGAAATGCTGTCCAGATATCTTCAAAGAGGCTCCGCCGGAGACGCCGAAGCACAGCGGTGCCGGCCGGAAACGCTTTCTATCAAGGCAGACACAGCTTCGGCTTTCGACTTTGTAAGCTTTTTAGCGGCGCTGGAAGGCGATAAAGCCATTTTCAAGGAAGTGACGGACACTTTCATTCAAAATTTCGAGGCCGCCTTGAAAAAAATAAATGCCGCGGTCCGTGAAAAAAAAGCTGAAGATTTAAAATTCGCCGCCCATAATTTAAAAGGCGCCGCCGGAAGCATATTCGCTTTCAGGCTGGAAACGCTTGCAAGGCGTATCGAGGAAAAATTAGCCGCCGGAGACTATAAGCAGATAAAAAATATGGCCGTCGAATTGAAGTCGGAATACGCCGAGTTCGTAAAAATCGCTCAAGACGCCTATAAAAGGCTGCTTATATAAGGCGAGGCCTTATTTTTTAGCTTTATCGATGAAGAAGCTGCGCTCGTTTTTACCGGGTTTTACCGTTACCCTGTCGTATGTTTTAGAGGCGTAGCCTTCGCATTTTACGGTAATTTTATAAGAGCCCGCCGGAACGTTATGGATTTCGACGGGTTTTGATTTTTCGGTCTGGACCGATTGAGTGGCTATGGTAATGGTAGCGTTGTTTTCTATTTCGCCTCCGCTGGATTCGAAGACCGAGTAAACGAGGTAGCCGAATCCCCTGTCGGCTGATATTCTGGGCGCCTTTGAAACTTCGCCTTTTTCTTTTTTCGAATAGCTTCTGCCGCGTGTGTCTTCTTCTATGGCGCTTTTGCGGCCATATTTCGAATAATATGAGCTTTTTTTAGGGGCGCGTTCGTCGCCGTTAACGGATATTTCGTTGACGTTGCCTTTCATTATTTTTGCCAGAACGCGGTCGTATTCGCGGTTGGCTTTTTCGGTTTCGCTTATTTTTACAGAGGGAACGGCCAGAAAGATTTTTATCGCGCTCAGCGGCGAGTCTATTTTAATGACGTCTATATAACGTTCGTGAGGCGCGTGCAGGGCGGTAATTATATATTCGCCGTACAGCATCGACGGTATTTCGAAATATCCGTTTTCATCAGTCGTGGTTTTTACCTTGCCGATCCTTATTTCGCAGTTTTTAAGGCCGTTCGAAGTACGGATGTCGTAAGCCATTCCGACCACGCGGCTGAAGCTGATCTGGCGCTGGCGTGAACTTTCGGACTCGTCACCGCTTTGCGTCTGCTGCGGCTGGTATTGAGCCGCGAATGCCGGCGCAGCGGACGCAAGTATTAAAAAAAGCGTCACGAGCGCCGGCATTAAAGCGGCCGAAATAAAATTAGATTTTAACGTTTTATTTTCTGGCATACATTAAAAGGGTCAGGTTTTTATTTGCTTTCTAGTTTATGGTACTGTTTGATGGCTTCCGCAAGAAGGGCCATGGCTTCTTTGAGGTGCGCGCGGTTTATTACGTAAGCGAGTCTTATTTCATCGCCTCCGTGGCCGGGCGTAGCGTAAAATCCTGACGCCGGTGCGACCATGACCGTTTTATTGTCGTGGCGGAAATCGGTAAGCAGCCATGCCGCGAATTTGTCGGCGTCTTTTATGGGTAGTTTGGCTATGACGTAGAAAGCGCCTTTGGGTTTTTTGCATATTACATGCGGTATTTTTTCGAGAGCCTCGTAGACTATATCGCGACGCATTTTATATTCGTCGATCATTTCGTTCATGTGTGCGTCGGTTATGTGAACTGATTCGGCCGAAGCGATCTGTTCTGCGTAAGGCGAAGAAAGGCGGGCCTGGGCGAATCTTACGATAAGGTTCATAAGCTCCGCGTTGCGCGATACCACGCAGCCCATGCGCACGCCGCACGCGCTGTAGCGCTTGGAAATCGAGTCGAGCACTATCACGCGGTCTGAGATTTCTTCCAGAGCGAGAGCGGATACATGGCGTTCGCCGTCGTAAACGAATTCGCGGTATACTTCGTCGCTCAGAAGCATTAAATTATGTTTTTTGCATATTCCGGCGAGCATTTCAAGCTCTTTTTCTTTATAAACGGTGCCGGTGGGATTGTTGGGGT
>JAKPTH010000598.1 GCA_029571125.1 bacterium | reverse complement strand
GAAGAATTTGTGACGCGTCGGAGGATAACGGCCGCAACGGGCGGTTCGATATCAAATTATTGAACATAACGCCGTTTCGTAAAATAACATAATGATATCAGAGAATTTATTATAAAATTTATATAATCGAGGAGACCGAATGAGAAGCCTTAAAAATTTTTTTACCGTCATAGCGATGATAACCATGTGTTTGACTTTAGCCGCGTGCGGCGGAAGCGGCGGCGGAATAATATATAACCCTACGCCTACGCCCGATCCGCCGGCGCCACCGGTCAACCCTAAAGCTACGATTACCGGTTATCTTTCTTACGGCGAAACGGCTTTTTCGGCGGCTCCGGCGCGCGCGATAGGCGATCTGGTAAACAACGCCCCGGTACAGCTCAGAAAAACTTCGGATTACAACACGGTCCTTTCCACGGTATATACGGTGAACGGAAAGTTCGTATTTTCGGGTCTAACCGCCGGCGATTATTTAATAACGGCGCGAGCGTCCGACGCCGGCGTGACTTTAAAAAACGAGTTTCCGGTAAGGGTGGAAAGCAACAAGTACGAGTACAACCTGGGTTCCGCTCCGGTGGAGCTTGTTAAAACATGCGACCTGACTGTAACGGTTAAAAATTCTTCGGGCGCCGCCGTAGCGGAAGCGCTTATAACGCTCGACGGGGTGCGCAACGGATATACCGACGCCGCCGGTTCGATAGTTTTTAACGAAGTGACGCGCGGGGCGCATGAGATAAAAGCTTCTAAAACCGGATACGTGGAAAGCGCGGATTTCGTTTCCGCGTCGGGCGCGTCCCAGACGTCTTATCTCACAATGGTTTCTGCGGAAGCCGGGCTTTTAAGGCCTGAGGTTTCGGGTTTTTCTTTCGGCCCGCAGGGCTCCGGCGAAGCCGCCGTCACCGAAGGCGACACTCTTGAAATGTCGGTAAATTCAACCAACCCCAACGGCGGAACGCTCGTTTTCAGCTGGAGTTCGCCGTCCGGAACTTTTACATCTCAAAGGGAATACAGCGTAACCGGCTCGGTCACGGCGTCATCGGCCGGATGGAAAGCGCCGCTTATAAGCTGGGCAGAAGGCCAGCTTTACTCTTACCAGGAAGTCGGCGTCAGCGTGAGCGACCAGAAGGGGTTTGTGATAAACCGCGCCGCGCGCGTAAAAGTCATAAATAAAAAAGCGGCCCAGTTCAAGATTTTATCTTATCCAGAAAGTCTTCTGGTACAGCTTAATCAGCAGTTTTCATATCAGATATCGCTTTCCGCCCCGGCAAGCTACAAATATGAAAAGCTCGACGCGCCCGCGAATCTTGCGATAAGCGCCGCCGGTCTGGTTACGTTCACGCCGCAGGCGTACGGCGAATATAATATCGTCATAAAGGTGAGCGAATCGGCGAGCGGATACTTTCAGACGCAGAAATTCACGCTTAACGCCGCAGTTTCAATACCGGAGCTTTCGGGCGCGAGCTATTCGAAAACTGTTTTAAAGCCGGGGAGCGGGCTTTCCACTATCGTTAAAAACCTCAAAACTACGGAACATCTGGTGGCCATAGGCTATAACAAATCCTCGTCTTACAGTTCTTTCGATATTTCCGCTTATAATCTGAGCGCTTCCTCTATTTTAAAGAGTCCTGCCGCTGGGTTTTCTAATTTATCCGCGCCGGGCGCGGAGCGGGGCGGCCAGCCGGAAATGCTGAGTCCCGAAACTTCCGCCGCGCTTAAAATGGACTTCGCCAGAAGGGAAAACGAAAGGCTGACCGCGCGGCTTAAAAGCGATTCGGACGCGGGCGCCGCATCGGCCCGCAGGGCTGCTGGAGTTTCCGTCAAAGCGGCGGCGGTAGGCGATCTGAAAGATTTTTACTCGCTGAATTCTCTCGCGTGGCCTCCGCGCGAATACGACTGGACGAGGGTATCGGCGAAGCTGCGCGCTATCGGCTCCCACTGTTACATTTACGAGGACGTTTCAACGCCTTATCCATATTTAACGATAACGGACGGCGAAGCGGAGCGTTTTAAAAACGCCTTCGATTCCGAAATATATCCATTGATAACCGGCGCCTTCGGTTCCGAGCCGAACCCGGGAATAGACAACGACTCCAGGATATACATTTTATTTACGCACAACGTCAACAAGCAGTCCGCCGCCGGGTACTTCGACTCAACCAATCAGCTCACGCAGGCGAAGCTCGATTCCAGCGTCGAGTACAACAAGAACCCTTCGGGCTATAAATATTACTCCAACGAAAAAGAGATTTTTTACATGGCCGTGCCTAAGAACACTCTCAAGGGCGAAGCGTATCAAAACAATACGCTGGGCGTGCTTGCGCATGAATTTCAGCACATGATCAACTGGAACCAGCATTCCATAAAAAATCCGGACATTCTCGAAGAGTCGTGGCTCAACGAAGGGCTTTCGCAGCTGGCGCAGGATATCGCCGGCTACGGATACCAGTACGGCACGCTTTCTTTCGTCATAGAGCCGTACCTGCGTTACCCGGAATCCTATTCGCTCACCAAATTCCAGTTCGGTCTCGGCTATTATGGTAACGCTTATCTTTTCGCGCGATATTTGGCCGACAGGGGCGTTAATCCGATGAATCTGGTCAAAAGCTCGAAAACCGGAAAAGCCAACGTCGAAGATGAACTTGTGAAAGCGGGTCTGGCGGGTTCGTTCGATGAATTTTTCGAAGATTTCGCGGCCGCGCTTTACTTATCTAACGGCCCGGTGACCGGCGACGCCAAATATAATTTCAAAAGCATAAATATAAGGGCGGTGCAGAAGGACGGCACCAAACTGAGCGGGCTGAAGTTAAACGGCACGGTTTATGTGCCGACCACATTTAAAAGCCTGTCTCTGAGCGAATATGCGATCAGCGCCGTCAAATGTCAGGCGCAGAGCGCGGCCGATTTCAAGTTCAACATGAGCGACAGTTCGAACGGCGGAATCGGCGCGGTCATTTTAAGGATCAACGGGCAGTGATTTTTATTAGATAATAGATAATAGAGAACAGTGAATAGTTAAGGTGGGGGCGCGCTCTGCGCGCTTTTACAAATCTAAAGACGCTTTTATATACAAAAAGCCTGTTTAAATAGTCAAAAATCCTTATCTATTCTCTATTCTCTATTCTCTATTCTCTGTTCGTTGTTCTCTTTGTTTCGTTTATTTACGTTTCAATTATAATAACAAATTATTCTTTATGTATAATATTATCTTAATCAATCCGCCGGTATATGATTTCACTTACTTTAACCTGTGGGAGAAGCCGCTGGGGCTTTTAAACCTGGCTTCGGCCTTCGGAGCGGACGAACGCTGCCGCGTGCATTTTATAGACTGCGTACCGGAAAGGCTCAAAAAAAAGAGCGAATACGACCGGGGCGCGGGAAAGCTCACGGGCGTGCGGACCGATAAACCGGAATGTTTTAAAACGATTAAGCGCAATTTTCACCGTTACGGCATCGGCATAGGCGAGTTAGAGGAAAGGCTTTTAAAAATAAAATCCGGTATAAAGCCGGGTGAGCCTTCGGCGGTATTGATAGGCGCCATGATGACGTACTGGTATATGGGCGCCTTCGAAGCCGCCGCGGCCGCGAGGCGCGTAATGCCGCAAGCGGCGGTGGCGCTGGGCGGGATTTACGCGCGTCTGGCGCCGGAGCACGCCGGCAGGTCCGGGCTTTTTGATTACATAGAAACGGGATTCGACGTTTTTGCGATAAGGGAAAACATATTAAAAATTTTAAACGTCACTGCGCCTGGATGCGGCCGGTCCTGCGGGAGTTTAATTCCCGCTTATCATCTGCTTGAAGAGCTGAATAACTCGGTATCGCTGGCGACTTCCACCGGCTGTCCCTATCGGTGCTCTTACTGCGCGTCCGGCGTTTTGTATCCGCGATACTCGGTCAAGCCTGCCGCGGCCATAGTAGAAGAGCTTTCTTACTATAAAACGGCGCTCGGCGTAAAAAATGCGGCGTTTTATGACGACGCTCTACTGTATAAAAAAGAGGAAAATTTTTACCGCTGGGCTGATGAGTGGATAAAAACCGGCGGCGGCATTGATTTTCACCTGCCGAACGCGGCGCATGCATCCATGATAGACGAAAAATGCGCGGCTGTAATGAAGGCGGCGGGCTTTAAAACCGTCAGGCTAGGCTATGAGTTTTACGATAAGAAAAAGCAGGACGCGGCGAGCGGCGGCAAGGTAAGCGGCGCCGTTCTGAAGCGCGCCGTCGCCAATCTAAAAAAAGAAGGATTTAACGCGGGCGATATCGGGGTATATATTCTTTTCGGTCATCCCGCCTGCGACATCGTTGAAACGGCAAACGCGGTAGATTTCGTTTTCGACTGCGGCGCGACGCCGGGGCTGAGCCTTTATTCGCCGATTCCGCGAACGCCCGACGCGGAAGCGGTATTCGCGCAAAACCCGGAAATACTAAGCGAACCACTGCTTCAGAATAAAACCGTTTTTTTCCAGCTTTATTCCGGTATCGATTACGGGCAATATTACGATTTAAAAACCCGCATCCAGCGGTTGCGTTCGGCCGGATAAGCGGGGCGGAAATTAAAAACGCGGCGGAATCGCACCGCCGCGAAGTTTTAAACGATAAAATCCTATCCGATCTTCGCGAGCATGTCTTTCAAAAAAAACTCGCGGTCTTTTAAATATTGCCTGTACTCGCTGTTTTTCGTGTGGTTGAATTCCACGCGAGTGTCCTCGATTTCCTTGGTTAACATACAGACCAGAAGTTCGTACTCGGCACCCGAAAGTTCGATGTTATGCATAACATCCACCTCCCTTTCAAAGCTCCGCTATTTTAATTATAAACCTAAATCGTTTTTTTTTCAACTTTTTTTACCCGGTTTTAATACGATAGGATTGAAGCTGATTTTCAGGCCGCATATTATATTAAGGCAGATTGCGAGGTCGCCGGCGTGAAGATTAAGGACCGAATCGTAATCGTCGTCGCGGTAGCCGCCGAAGAGCGCGAGCGTGAGAGGAATTGGCCGCCGCAGGTGGCTTTCGACGCGCCTGATCATCGAATATACCATTTTCGAACATTCGAGCCATTCTTCGGTGCTGCACTGGCTTCCGAGCTGGTCCCACTCGTGAGAATCGGCGCCGTGGCAGAACACTACGTAATCTATGCCGCCGGCCGTAAGTTCCTCCTCGAGCATGGTAAGCCTGTCGCGCAGGTCGGAAATGTATCGGGCGTGGACGCCTTCCGGATTGATGTTAAACCCGGGCGGCACGGCGAGGTCGAGGTCGCCGCCGGCAAATTCGCGCGCGTCTTCTATGGAATTGCCGAAATGGCCGTCCAGGTCTATATAAGCTCCGACGGCGCGCTTATCGCGGTAAAGCTTGAGCGAGGCGATAACCTGTCCGCTGAAAGTGCAAAAGCCCGAGCCGCAGTATGGTCTAGCATGATGAAACCCGCTCGTGGGGCTGAAAGCTACCGTGCAGGGGTCTTCGAGAGAGCTTTTGATGGCGTAATAAAGGCTGGCGTTAGTGTATCGGACGCTGTCGGCGAACTGCGCCGACCATTTTAACCCGTTCGAGACGCAGTCGTGAGGGATTCCGGCGAAGAAATTATCCACGTATTCGGCCGTATGCGCCAGAAGGAAATCTTCGCGGTTAAAGGGCGCCCAGCCGCCGATTTCGTTGAAGTGGGAGTACAGCCCCGACGCCTTTAAGAAATCGCGTAAAAGCCTGGGTTTTTCGGGACTGCGTGAATAATTGCTCGTCCTGTTGTCGTTTAAGACCATTTCCGGCCTGTAAAACATGTTGATTTTTGGGTTTCTCATTTTGCGCCCCGTTATTTAATTGCTAAGAGCGAACCGGCGGCCTGCCGCCGGCGGCGTGAATTGGCGAATAAAAAGACGCCGAAAACCGCGGCGGAAAAAATAATGCCGGCGGGATATGCCACGCCGGTAGAGAGTTTGAATCCTTCGGGCGCGATCAGGATGTAAGTGGAGCAAATCGCCGTCATAAAAACGGCCGGCACCGTCATTACCCAGTGAAACCGGCCTGCCCGGGCCAGAAAAACCGCGCATGTATAAAGGATTATAACGGCGAGGGTCTGGTTGAGCCATGCGAAATAGCGCCAGATGATATCGAAATTGACCATGGTCACGAAATAAGCGATAACGAACATGGGCACGCTTATTATGAGCCTGTTTTTAATGGACTTCTGATCGAATTTAAAAAAATCGGCCACGATCAGGCGCGCCGAGCGGAAGGCTGTGTCGCCGGTGGTTACCGGGCAAGCCACGACGCCGAGAACCGCGAGGAATCCGCCGAATTTTCCGAGCCAGGACGAGCAGATAAGGTTGACGGCCCATGAAGGGTCCATTTTATGAAGCAGCATTTCCGCGTTCAGCCTGTCGACTCCGCCGAAAAAAGCCATGGCGGCTGCGGCCCATATAAGGGCGATGACCGATTCGGCTATCATCGCGCCGTAAAAAAACGGCCTGCCGTGAGTTTCGCTGGACATGCAGCGGGCCATCATGGGCGACTGCGTGGCGTGGAAGCCGGAAATCGCTCCGCAAGCTACCGTTATAAAGAGCATCGGATAAATAAAAAAGCTTCCCGCCGATGAGTGCATATTATAAAGGCTCGAAAGCGTTAATTCCGGAATGGGGGCGGCGTTGAGGAGCATATGGGAAGCGAGTCCGGCGGCCATTATAATAAGGGCGATGGCGAAAAGGGGATAAATCCTTCCGATGATTTGATCCACGGGGAAGATGGTGGCTACGATATAATAAGCGAATATCAGGTAAAACCAGACGGCGTTTTCGACGCCGGTAAGGTTGGTGAGTATGGAAGCCGGGCCTTTGACGAAGACCACGCCTACCAGGATCAAAAGCACCATTACGAACATTATCGTGACGGTCTTGACGCGTTCGCCGAGATAAAATCCTATGACTTCGGTGATGCTCTTGCCGTCATGCCTGATGGCGAGCATTCCGGAAAAATAATCGTGCGCGCTGCCGATAAAAATAGAGCCGAGGACTATCCATAAAAATACTATGGGGCCGAAAAGCGCTCCCAGTATAGCGCCGAATATGGGGCCGAGCCCGGCTATATTCAACAGCTGAATCATAAAAATCTTCCAGCCCGGAAGCGGGACGTAATCTACGCCGTCGTAAAGTCTTTCGGAAGGCATTTTCGCTCCGGCGTCAACCTGAAAAATTCCGGCGCATAATTTTGAATAAAAATGATATCCGGCCAGCAGGGCCGTCAATGAAATAAAAAAAGTGATGATATGAACTCCTCCTTAAAGCGAATGAAATGAATCTTTTTTGAAATTAATGGAATATACGTAAAAAAATAATTAACGATATTTTATTCTTACGGGCGTTATCCGCCGTCGATGGCGGGGATAAGTTCGATATGGTCGCCGTCGAAGATTCTGACGTTTGAAAACGTTATTTTTTTATTTATTATTATAAACATTATTTCGCTGCGGTCTGCGGGCCTTAAGAAATTTAAAAGGCCTTCGAGCGTGGCATGGCCTGATTTTTCGGCAAGAAGGCTTTCTTCGCACGCGAGTTCGTATTCGTCGGGCCCCCCGGCTCGCGTGATATATTGGTTATTTTGAATAAAACTCCTGTCATGGAGAAGTAAGGTCAGTTTTAATTTCATATTTCCGATTTGTTTCCGGTATAAAGAAAAGCTTTAATTTTTAAACCATTCCTTATTTAAGCCCTGTTTTCTTTTCTGGATAAAAACTTCGACGCTGCTTTTAAGGACGGCGGCTTCCTTTTTTAATAATTCGCAAGCCGCCGAGTCGCGAGTAGTGTTCGCTACTATGAAAGAAGCTTTTTCGTTTATCATGGCGGCGAGCAGCCTGCGGTTTTCGGCGTATTGCGCGTCGGGCGAGTCGAAGCTCAGGAGGCGTTCCGACAGGCTTTTTAAGTTGTTGGCGTGCAGCGCCGTTTCATCGGTTTTATCGGGGCGGAAACCGGCGAGTTCGGTTTCAATGCTGTCGAGTCTGGATTTGATGAGGTCGAAGACGTTTTGTTCCTGCATGGGGATTCTGTCGATATATATGGCCGAAAAAGAATTATAGGCGCTTTCTATCTGCGCGTGGGCTTCTTCGGGCCGGTTCTGATTGACCAGCTTTAGGATGATCTTTATTTTTGAATTTACGTCTGAAAGTTTGTCGTGCCATTTGGGGTCGTCGACGAACTGCGCGGGCGGGTTCTGGTAGTAGTTGAGGTAAAAGTTGAAATAGGCGTCGATAAGCTTTCCGATTTCGGTCTGGGCGGTTTTTATATCTTTCTGGCTCACCGCGACGTCGAGGTGCTGGAACGCGTCGTTAATCTTTAAAAGGCTTTCCTTGACCTGTTCGTTGAGCTTTTCGACGGAAAGAAAGGCGTTTAGAACATCGGTGCAGGCGTAAAGCGGCCCAGTGAAAGACGCCGTAAAGACTGCTGCAGACAAAAGGCAAATGAACGGCCGTTTATAATCGATTTTAAAATTCATGAAAACCCCTTTTTGAAGTTTCGATATGAAAAAATTATTATATCCTCCGGCATGGGCGGTTTATCTGAATTATCGAACAAAAGGCATTTGGTATTTAACAAGAATTCATCTGCTGATCTGTCAAAGAAGATGTTCTACGCAATGAATAATTTAAATAATCTCAAAGAAGATAAAAAACCAATAGTTTGCATTTCACTCGAAGAACAATCAAAACTTTATCAAAAACTTTACAACAATGGAATTTAAAAATATTATTTTTAGTGTCATCAGCGTCAATTTTAATGGGGGAGACAAATTTATTGAATCTATTAAGAGTGTTGCCAATCAAAATTATTTAGATATAGAAATTATCATTATAGATAATGGCTCAAAAGATGGATCTATCGAAAAATTAGAAAGTTTAAATATCAAGAATATTAAAATATATAAACTTGAAAAAAACCTGGGTTTTACTGCAGGGAGTAATCTTGGAGTAGAGAAATCTAATGGTAAATATTTCTTGATATTGAATAATGATGCTTATTTGGATAAAACTAGCTTTATCCAAGAATCAGTAGATATTTTAGAAAAATCAAATATTAATATAATCGGGATATTTCCAAAAGTTGTTTTTAATTGGGAACAAAATGTTATAAATACTACTTTT
>JAKPTH010000597.1 GCA_029571125.1 bacterium | reverse complement strand
GCGGAGAAATAATGGTAGTAGCAAACGGTTCGGATGCGCCGGGAACTATATTAAAGCTTTGCTCGCGTGAATTCAAGAAATTATTCCGCGAATGCGATGTAATAATAGCAAAAGGCCAGGCTAACTTTGAAACGCTCAACGAGGCAGGACGCGAAACGTTCTTTCTTTTGCAGATAAAATGTCCGGTAATAGGAAAAAATTATGGTTACCGCGTCGGAGACTGGATTGTAACGACCGCTCAAAGCGGAAAAAAGGAGAAAAAAAATAGTGGTATTAAATAAAATGTTTGAGAAACTCAAAAAATTTAAAAACGTTAAAATAAAAAAACTTGTCATAGGCCTTGGATACACGGCGGCGCTTACAGAAGAGGGCCTGGGGTTATCTTATACTCTAATATCGCGAAAGGAATCCTGCACGGTCAATCCGTCCGCGGGTTCTTTCGCTGGCCGTACCATCGAAGACGCGCTCGAAATTATTCATCGGGACATACACGGCATAATCAACAAAACATTACTGATAGCGCTTTTTAATTCCACTATCGATTTCGGCTCGCTGAAAAGCGCCGGATGCGACGCAGTAGAACTTATGGACCTTAAGCGACAGGACGAAGTCTATATGATCGGTTATTTCGAGCCTCTGGTAGATTCCATCAAAACCCGGTGCGCCTCACTAAAAATTATCGAGGAACGGCATGGCACGACGACTGGACGCATCGAAGCGGAAGAATGGAAATCGGACGCAAATATTATAACTTCCACCTCGCTTATCAACGGTACGTTCGAAGACATCGCAAAAAAATGTGAAAAATCCAGGGTTAATTGCCTTATGGGACCTTCTACGCCTCTGGATACTGATTTATTCAAAGAACATAATATAACCTTTCTTGCGGGACTGAAACCTTTAAATTATGACAGGATCTTTGAAATCGTTTCGGAGGGCGGCGGTACGAAACTATTCAATAAGCATTGCGAAAAAATAGTAGTAAAATGCGGCGTAACCGATTAATAAAATTATTTCAGCAAAATACGCTCTTACGGAGGTAAACGTGAGTAAAGTAAAAGAAAGCGGCTCAAAGTTTTCGAAGATCGATTTTTTTCTAAAAGAACTTCAAACCGAGGCGAAAAATTCGGCAAAAGGATCGTTTTTAGTTAACGCATGTGTCGGGGTTTATATGACGTGCGTAGAAAACTCTCTCGGCGAAATGGGAGTAAGTTATACATGGCGCGACGAAAATCTCGTTCCGCACTTATGCCGGGGGATCAGGGACGCCGGAAGCCTCCACGGGAAACCGATGGAAGAAATAATTGATTTAATAAATTTCCCCTCTTCGCTGGAACGCTCACTGGCCATGGCAGGCATTAATTCTTTATTGAACTCGAACCTGTCAATGAAGGCGCAGTCAGGCGATATGCTTATGTACCTTCGCGAAAATTTTAAAGGCAAGAAAATAGCCATGGTAGGTCATTTTCCATTTGCAGAAGAAATAAGGAAATGGGCCGGCGAATTTC
>JAKPTH010000556.1 GCA_029571125.1 bacterium | reverse complement strand
TGTCAAGTTAAAGTTAAAATGTCCGGTTTTTATTTAAGTAGAAATGTCCGGTTTTGGTTCGCGGCCTTCCCCGGTCCCCCGGGTTGCGGGCCTCCGGTTCTCCCGCACAATGGCCACGAAGCGTAGCGAGTGGCCATTGTGATCCCTGTCCGGAGTTTCTTGAACCGGTTAATTCATTAAATTTTGTATTTTTGTTTTTGTGCTTTCGTCTTTGGTATTCAAGATTAATCGTCCGATCTTCCAGGGATGTTCCAATGAAGGCACAACTGGAACTCTTGTGGCAAAGCGTTGTTTGGGGATTAATCTTGTTTTTTCCGGTTTAGTGGGAAGCCTTTCAAAACGTAAATCCTGCCCGCCTTTTGTTATGTATATCTCATTTTTCAATGTTTTTTCAACCATAACCGTCGAACATGTTATTTTGCTTTTTATCTGATAATAAGTTTTTTCGTAATAAACTGTGTTGTCTTTCATTATTCGCTTTTCTGCCTTCGTGCAAAACAATCGTTCCAAGTTCATGCCCGGTGAAACAGGGGCGTGAAAATCTTTTTCTTTTTTGGCTATCACGCTAAATCGCTCGTTGTGTTTAAATAAATACTCCGACAAATATTCATTTGCCCCTTCCATTGTCTTTATGCCTTTTAGCTCCATTTCTTTTACCAGCCTGTCTTGAAGCGTTTCGAACATCCTTTCAACCCGTCCTTTGGCTTGCGGCGATCTGGCGTGAATAACTATTATTCCCAAACTTTCCATGACTTTTTCAAACTCGCTTAAAGATCTTTCACTAAACGCTTTATATGTTGAATGCCGGTCAACATAAACCGAATTAGGCAGGCCGTTAAGCTCTACATATTTTTTAAAACTATCTAAAATCGGCATTGTTCCCTCATAATCGTAAAAACGGCCGTAAATTTTGCTTGTAGCATCGTCAATAAAGCCCATCAGAACAAATTTGCGCCCTTCTTTGCCCAGCCATCTGTGATGGCTGCCGTCTATTTGAACCATCTGTCCATAATGTTCTTTGCGTTCGCGACATTTTCGATGAACTCTTTGCTTTTTGCGCTTTTTTAATAAACCATTTTCGGTCAGCCACTTCCATAATGTCGTTACGCTAATTTTAATCCCGTCCATTTCATGAAGTTTTTCGCTTGCGAAAGTAGGGCCATATCCATTATATTTTTGGTGATAAAGATCAAGTATTCTGCTCTTATCAAAGCATGATATTTTATTATTTGATTCTCTTCCAAGCGATTTGTGCATTACTCCACTATCGCCATTTTTTCTGACTTCTTTAACTATCCGTCTAATTTGTCTGTCTGTTATTCCCAATGTTTTTGCCGCTTCCTCTTGAGTTATGTCCTTTTCAATAACCCGATTAACGACTTTTAGCCGCTTTCTTTCCTTTTCTCCCATAAAAATGCCCCTTTCGGACATAAACTCAACTCCATATCTTTGCTGAATTTTATGTCTTTATTATAGGACATTTCTACTTTAATACAATAGGACATTATCACAAAAATTTGACAACATAATAAATATGGTGTTATAATAATATTAATGGCGAAGCGGCCGAAAATTTTGATATGTCTACCGGTTCTTCGCAATTTTAAAAAACTTTTTTTATTATTGCGCCTGTCAGGTTAAATATAAAAAATGCATTTCAACTTAAAAATTTTAAAAAACAATCTGGAGGAAAAAGTGAAATCGATCGCTAAACTTACTTTAATTCTTTACTCGCTGGTGCTTTTCGGCGGCACGGCCGCGGCGGCGCAAAAAGAAGCCGCAGTTGAAAAACAGCCTCAGGCAATTGAAACGCAAAAAAAACCTGAAGCCAGAAAAGCGAAAAAAGAAAACACCCTTAAAAAATACGTTAAAAAAGGCAAATTGAGCGAAGCCGAAGCCGCTAAAATCAAAGAAGAAATTAAAAACGAGCTCAAAAACGAAATAATAAGCGAAATTAAAGCCGAATTAAAAGAAGAGCTTAAAGGCGATTTAAAAGCGGATGTAAAGCAGGAAATTCAGGCTGAAGCAAAAATCGAAAAATCAAAGGAAGTCGAAATAGCTAAAAAATCAAAGGAAAAAGAATTGAGCATTTCCGGATATACCCAGGTTCAGTATACCGATAACAATGCCGCGGGAAATTCATCTTCGTTTAATGTGGCAAGAACCAGAATGATAGTAAAGAAAAAAGTCGATGATAAGTTGAGCTTCTTCCTTCAGACTAATTTGTCGGGAAATGCAGCGAACAATGCGAACAGCTCGAGCAATCCCAAATTGACGCTTCTTGACGCTACCGTTAATTATCAGGCTACGCCGGATCTTGAAATCAAAGCGGGCCAGTTCGTCATTCCTTACGGCCTTGAAGTGCCGCTCGGCCCGAAAAATTTATATATGATAAACTATTCCCAGATCGGAGCTAACGCCGATCACGAAATCGTCGGCGACGACCAGCGCGACACAGGCCTTATGTTCACCCACAAAAAGAAAGACAGTCCGTTCACTTATTATCTGTCCGCCACCAACGGTGAAGGCATCAACCGCCGCAACGATTCCAACGACAGCAAAACCGTTTCGGGTAAAATATCTTACGCGCCCAACGCTTTCTGGCAGTTCGGCGTTTCGGCGCTTTCCGGCAAAAGGTATAAAGCCGCTTCCACGGCCGCCGCAGGCATTGCGTTATACGGAACTCAGGGCGGAGTCACTCCGGCGCAGGATTTCAAAAGAAACGGCGCCGGCTTTGATTTCAAATATAAAAAAGACAGATGGTACTGGCAGGGCGAGTATCAGTGGCTCAGAACCGGTCTTGCGGGCCGTCTCAACGACCTCAAAGGCCGCGGCGGATATCTTCAGGGCGGCTATATGATGACCAAAACTCTCGAACTCGCTCTCAAAGAAGATATATTTACCCCCGACGCCGATAACGGCGCCACCAAAAGAACCATACATGCGGCCGGCCTCAACTGGTATTTCGTGAAAAACGCCAAATGGCAGATTCTTTATGAGAACCGCAAAGAAACTCCCGAAGTTAAAAACGACTTCTGGGCTTCCCAGCTGCAGCTGGAATTCTAAAAAGTACGAATTCGCATAAAACCTGGAATTGATTTATAAAATAAAGCGGGCCTGTTTAAAGCAAACGGGCCTGCTTTGTTTTAATTAGTTTGCAGTCAAGCGATTGTGATCGGCGAAAACTATTTTATCCGGAAGGTTTTCAGCCGCTTCGCCGAAGCCGCTTTTAACGCACGCCGCCACGGCGTATCCGGCTATATCGCAGTATAATTTTAAGCTGTAATCGAGCCTGCGGCCGTTTTTATAAACGGCCGGGCTTCCGCCGCCGAATGAAATTTCCAGCGAGCCCGGCTCTTCGCTCAGGCCTATCCCGGCGCATTTAAGATAGCTTTCCTTCAGCGCCCAGATGTTATGGCAAAGCAGAGTCTTTTCGGGGCCTTTAAAAGATTGAATAAGATTATATTCGCGGCCGGTGTAGACGATGCGTATTTCGTCTATTTTATTTTCGTCGCTTATAAATTCGCAGTCGCAGCCGATTTCTATATTAGATATCGCGCATATAACCAGGCCGCCGGAATGCGAGACGTTGAAATGAAAGCCCTCGAATCCTTTCAGAAAAGGCTTTCCATAATAATTTCTGCCGAAATTTATATCATAGTTTTTAAATTTGAGTTTGTCGCGTATTATGGCGCGGGAGAGCAATTCGCCGCCCATTGAAAGCAGAAAGTCCGATTCGTTGCGGAATTTTCGAGACGCTTCGAGCCGTTCCATGGAAACGAGCTTCGCGGCCGCGTCCGATATTATGAAACCGCGGTTTTCGTTTACGTCGAGCGCGTATAATTCACTCATCGGATTTTTCCATGAGGTGCGTCAGCGAATCCAGATCGTAATCGTTGTCCGAGCAAAGTTTTGCCACCCTTTGAATATATGAGTCCATGTCGAATTTACGCTTCAGTCCAGCTTCGTTCATATACCTTACGCTGCCGAAAACCGGCCGCCGCGTCCAGGGCCGGTCGTGCTTTCCGAAACACCACGCCACGCCGGCGAAGCTGTTTGGATCGCGGCCGTCAAGGCTGTATTTGTTGTTGAGATAAAGCGCCGTTTTATAAGCTTCTTTGTAATCGCGCGTCCATTCGATTATTTTTTTGCCCCAGTACATTCTCATGTAGTTGTGCATCTTGCCGGTAACTATCATTTCGAGCTGGGCTGCGTTCCAGCAATGATCGTGAGTGCGGGCTTTTTCTAAATCGTCCGTTTCGTAAATATAAGGCCTTTTATCTCCGGCCCGCCCTTCGAGCGTTTGAACGGCCCATTCGGGAAGCGATTCATGCGAATCGTATTTATAGTTATATTCGCAAAAGTTAAACGACAGCTCGCGGCGCACTATAAGCTCTTCGAGGAATTTTTCTTTTGCCGCTTCCGGCGCGTCCGAGTTTTTAATCAAAAGCGCTATATGGACCGGCGATATTTGACCGAAATGAAGATAGGGCGAAATGTGAGAAAGGTGGTTGAGCGCCGGGTCGTTCCTCATGGAGTCGTAATTATGGAGCCTTGTCTCGATGAAATCCTTTATGATTTCGAGCGCGCGGGTTTCTCCGCCTTTAAAGCACGGCGATTTAAAAACGGTTTTATCTATATTCTTTAATTGTGATATACTGAGGCCGGAAGGGGCTATATATTCCCCGGCGATATTAATGCCGAGCGAGCTTGCGCCGGTTTTGCCTTGAGGCAAAGCTATAAGGTATTTATCGAGTTTTTTATGTATTTTAGGCCTCAATGTGCGCGCGGCGAACTCTTCCCTGTCGGAAGCTTCGTTCACCGGGACCACGGCTTCGGATTCGACCTGATAGAAAGCGCATTTGACTTTTTCGGCGGCCGATTTCCGCCAGTCTTTCTGGATGCGCAGGTATCCGCGGTCGGTCACTACGGCGCAGGCTTTTTGCGATAATTTCACGATTTCATTCACCGGATCGCAGATCCGGCAGGCAAGTTTGATTTTTCTTTTTTCGAGAAGTTTTTCCGTATCGGCAAGGCCTTCTAAAAGAAAATGAAAATGGCGCAGGTTAGCTTCCGGATACGAACCGCATATGGCGAAGAAAGCCAGGAGGGGCTTTTTTAATTCATTGGCGAGACTTATGGCGAATTCGAGGGCGTGGTTATATTCCGAGCGCACCGAAGCCTGCATCCAGTAAAGGATATAATCGCCGTCTAAAGGGTTATTGGAGTTTAATTTTTTTATACGCTCGTTTTGCATTGAATGGATGTAGATTTTAAAATATAAGCCGCGTTTTTATTAAACCGTCACTTTTAGATAAACCGTTCCGAAGCTGACCATATCGCCTGATTTCAGCGGATATTTTTGCGATACGTTCAGCGCCGCGCCGTTTAACCGCGTTACGACCGAGCTGGAAAGCGGTATCATATAAAAGATTCCGTCTTCGAAAGAAAATTTTGCCTGTTCGGTGTCGGCGGTTATATGCTTGCACGATATGAAATTTTTGCTTTCGTTATCTATGTTGCATTTTAGGTTGTTCCGCGAACGCTCTTCGTCGGATTTGCATTTATCGCAGCGTCCTATTATGTCGCCGTTGCGGCAGTTCAATTTGATGGAATCGTCGCTTGAATTTAAAAACAGGACCTGCGCTTCCGGAGCCGCTTTTACGACCGGGCCCGGAAGGGCTTTTTCGAGTACCGCGTTGAATTTTTCTTCTTCGAAAGGCTTGCTGACAAAATATACCGCGCCGAGCGAGAACGCTTTTACTATGTTTTCGCGAGTGGAAACGGCCGATATCATAATGACTTTAGCGTTCGGGTTGATCCTTTTTATCATGGTGAGTCCGTCTATTCCCGAATCGCCCGGCATGGTGATATCCATCGTAACCAGGTCGGGCTTGAGTTGTTGATAAAGCGGCATGGCCTCGAGTATGCTGCCCGCTTCGTACATATTGTAAAATCCAAGCTTTTGAAGGGCTTTTTTTATAATCAGGCGCATGAATTTAGCGTCGTCGACTATGAGTATCTTTTCGTTCCTTATTATCATAATTGCACCATGGTCCGATCCGTTTAAATTTAAAAATCGATAACTTCCAGGCAATTATAACATAAAAAAAAAGCTTTTTCAATAATTTGTAGTATTTGTGTATCGGGTAAAAAGTTTGTAA
Organism: bacterium; assembly: GCA_029571125.1. Taxonomy (GTDB): domain Bacteria; phylum Muiribacteriota; class UBA9980; order UBA9980; family UBA9980; genus UBA9980. The sequence continues at coordinate 12,067 of JAKPTH010000556.1, read as the reverse complement.
ATATTGCGAATCGGGGCGGCTAATTATTTCTTGCATAGGCAGCCGATTACTGTTAAAATTATAACCGTGAGATCGGGATTCGGCCGATAATCGATATATGAAACTGAACTGATTGTGAATGAGAATTCGAGGTGCTGAAATGAAAATAAAAAACCCACCTGCCTTTAAGTTAGTTTTAATTTTACCGGTTTTTATTATGTTGCCGTTATTTTTAATTTTTTTCGAAATTAGTGCCGCCTTCGGCGGCAGCGTGGCGTTTCAACCCGTGCCTCTGTTCGAGATCGACTGCGCTTCCGGCGTGGCCGCTTCGGCAAAGCCGTCGCCCGCCGGGGCTGACGGCGAAATCGTCTCCATGTACGCCGCTTCCGATTGGCCAGTTTCTTTCAGCGTTTTCGAAAATCTTAACCTTCTGCTGGTGCTCGATCCCGCCAGGGAAAGGCTCTGCCGTTTCGACATGTCGGGGAAATTTCTCGGCGAGCTGAAGGTCCAGGCGGGCGGGGATTTATCGGGATTCGTCTGGCTTAAGGCCGCGCGCGCGGCGTTCTTTATCTTCGACGGCGCGAGCGAGATCGGCGTCATTGAAGCCGATATGTCGTCCGGCAGGATATTTTCGCCGCTGAAAAAGATCGGCGCTCCGGCGCCGTCCGAAGGCCGCTCCGCCGATGATTTCACTCCAGGCGGCATCTGGCCTTTAGCGGCGCGCGGCGGCTTTGAAAACGGCCTGCTGCTCAACGCCGCCTTCGGCGCTTCGCCCGACCGCGCGTTCATATATGAAAAAGGCGGCCTCGCGCCGGTCAAAAATTTCCCGAAAAATTTAACGGGCGCCGCGCCTTTCTGCGGCCGTTCCGCCGTATTTAGCGTCGAGGCCCGCGACGGTGAAACTATAATGTCCGCTTTCGATATTGCAAGCGCAGACTCCGACTGGGTGCCGCTTCTAAAGGAACTTGCGCCCGCCGGAACCAGGGCCGAAGGCGTTAAAAGCGTCAGGCCGGCCGGCTCCGACGCAGCCGGATGCGCTTATATCGAGGCGCTTTACGGCGGCCCGTCCGGGACGATTACTGCGTGCTATATTTATAAATTCAATAAAAACGGAAAATTCATGGGCCGCGTCCGGGTGCCCGAGTCGCCGGAAATGCCGGCCCGGCGTTATATTTACATAGACGCCGCAGGCTCGATCTTTTACATGAAAAAAAGCGGCGCCCCGAATAAGGTGCGGTTCTATAAATTCATGATCGACGAGTTGAACTAAAAATTACTTTTAAACCGTTTTTTACCGGCGCGTATATCCAGGTCAAACCTAAACTTTTTAATAATAAACTTAAGCCTCAAATGTTACCGCAAGCAATTTGTGATGCTTTTTTAGATACAAATGCTGACATAATAAATGAAAATGCAGCAAACTAAGACGAACAAAAACTTAGTACCGATAGTGCCTATCATCAGGCAACTTGTATTATTGGCGATACTTTTGGGTCGGTGCCGGCCGTTCTGTCTGAGTGCGCGGGCGCGCTCGGTTGCACCTCGCACCGCCCGCCCCAAAAAGACCGTTATTTAAATAAATAATTATTTTTATAATAAGTTATAGATAAGCCTGCTTGCGTTTCTAAATAAGCCGATATAAGCAATAAAATAGCACATAATGGCATTAACAAAAATAGTAATTTAATATAATAATTATTGATAACAGCTATAAATGTTGGATGTACCCTATAACTTTTTAATGTTTTAATATATTTTTCATAAACAAAAATATAAACGAACAAAACGTTTGCTAAAAGCTCTGGAATACCGTGCCACATGATACTAATGGCTAATAACGTAATGCTTTCAAAAAAACCTAAATTAAATTTATTTCCTATATTTAAATTCGCAAATCCAATCTTTAACCCTATGCCTAAGGAATAAACTAACATGATCGACATATAAAAAAAACAAATGAATTTTGATGAAAGTTGAGTCCGCTTAATGCTTTTAAACAAAAACAGTTGAATGAACAAACCCATGATCAAAAAAACAAAATTGGATAAAAACAATTTTACAATTGTCGAAATATCAGTTAAAGTAAAGTTTTTTATGAAATTTATTTGAGTTTTAACTAATAATAATAGGTCTAAATTTACATTTACGACCTCAATTTCGGTTTTTTTAAACATAAAAATCAATCCCGAAATCAAGAAAATTATTAAGAAATATACTAAAGAAAAGCAGTAAAATTCTTTTTTATGAAGTTTTTTTATAAGAACTTTTAAGCAATAAGCCATATTAAAAGCTCCTGAAATTTAAAATTCTAATCAAAATTGAATAGGCTTTTAATCATTAACTATTAAATTTTACCAATTAAAAAGATTACCTGCGGCTTGAACGATTTCATTGCCCATATAAACGCAAAAAGCGGTTGCACCTACTGCAATGGCTGTAGTTAAACATCCATTGGGGCTATGCCAATAATTGTCATCGCCTCATCCGGCTAAGCGGCCTGGAATTATGATTGGATAATCTTTACAGTCACCGCTTGAGGCTTTTTTTATAGTGATTTTCAGCGGTACGGATTTTTCCGGCTATGACGGTTATATTTCCTAGAACGGCTTTTACGTTTTGTTTAATGAAGCAATAGTCGTGGTTCCACGCTCCCGTAAATAAACTCAGCGGCTCAGTTTTGCTCGAAGACGAATAAATATTGAGCCATTCTTTATTTTGGTCGTCGTCGCGGCAGTAAGCCCTAAATACATTTCCCGTTCGGCTTATTCTGATCTGGCCGGTTTTTCCCGCTGCCTCCATGACCCCTTTTATATTGTCGTCGGCGGTATCGACCAGATATGCATCGCCGGTAAACGGGACGAAATTGGAGTCGGCCCAGGTGCTGCTGATGCGTTCTGCCTGCTGATACCACTTATTTTTGCCGAGGAAACCGTCGCCGGTGAAAACGCCGATACCGATGCGCGTTCCGTTTTGGTAAGGCCATTCGATAAGCGAATAATCGAGGATTATATCGAAGTCGCCTTCGATTTTGAATTTACTGACCGCGAATATTCCGAAAGTTTTATATTCGTCGTCGTTGCACGCTTTGTTGTCGAAAAAGATGTCAAGGTTTTGCGCCAAACGCTCCAGTTTACACCCGTGGCCAAGTTCGATGAATTCCCAGCTTGAATCTTCGTATGGTAAAACCTGAATTTTTACACCGGCCGGGGCGCCGGGTAATTTGATTTTTTCTTCAGCCGCGCCAACAGTTAATTTAAGGTTCAACGCAATTTTTTTAGCTATGATTTCGAGCTTTTCATCGAGGCCGCTAAATTCGGAGCATGAAGCGAAGTAATTTGCCTCTTTGCGGGAGCGGCTGCAGTCGATTATTTTGACGCTTACGACCATTTTATCGCCGACGGCGTATAAATACGGAACGACAAGCTTGTCGGCGCCTATGAGCCTTCCGGCTCCGGCCAGCTCGGAATCGGTCGAATTGAAAGCGAGATTTTTGCCGGATGACGGAAGAATAAAAATATTTATTCCGGTTTTTTCGGCGGCCGCCCTTGAAAGACTTTCCTTCAGCGTATTAGTCGATCTTTCATAATTGCTGTTTGCATCGGGACTGTTGCAGAGCAATGCGCAGATACCGACATTCAATGCCGACTTTTTATCTTTAGCCGCATGGCAATAAAGGTGTGAACAATTCAATGTAAAGACCGTTGTCAGAAGAAACGCGGTGAACAGTAAAATTTTTTTCATGCTTTATGCTCCAGGTATCTTCGTTATAAATAAAGCTTTTTATCTATGGTTACACGGCTTTCATAAGTTTCAAATTCAAATATTTATAGTATAAATGAAAGAAGGATCGAGGTGCGTTGATTATCCTCTTCTAATTCCGTAAATATAGAGTAAAACAACGAATGAAATCAAAAAAGACAAGGATATCAATGTTCTGTAAATCCGGTTTTTAATGTAAAAAATTCCGAAAATGAATATTGCTGTTAATATCACAAGCAATTTGAGACTTTCGTCGCCTATCGTTTGAAGCGGATAATTGCCCGCTGGATGAACTGAAGCCAGTGAATTTAACATATTCCTTCAACCTGCTTTTTATTATTAATCTTTACTTCGCTATATTTTTAAGCTCGGGCCCTTTTATCAGCCCCAGCCTTAAAAACATCGACCGCGCGACAAGCCAGATAAGAGTTTTAGCCTTGCGATAAAGCGTGGAAAATGTCTTTGGCTGCGTCGCTGGCGAGGTTTCCGGCCGGCCCCTGCCGTCCATGTAATATACGAAATTCCTTATGCTGCCTATTTCCGAATAGTTCTCTATGATTTCGGACATTTCGCTTTTACCTTCGAAGCTAAGCAGTTTGTGAGCGCTTTCGGTCATCATGATGTAATGGTTGGAATCGACGCTGTTTTTAAGCAGCCTGTGCAGCGTTATAACATCGACGCCCGCAAGCTCGTTGAAATTGCCCACGCGGTGAAAAAACGCTTCGCCTGAATGGATTATCAGCTTGAGCCGGAGCTTGTCGAGGTTGGCGCACGCCTTGCAGCAACACACGCTCGATTCGACCAGTTCGCTCAGTTTTTCTGAAAACGCGTCGAAGAATTTCAACAGCTTTTTACTTACTTCCGGCGCGACCGAATCGAGCGCGGTTTCTCCGCCCGCGGCCGCCGCGTACATGAAAACGGCGTCGCCTTCTAGTTTAGATATCTCGATAGGGATTTCGGCCTGGCCGATGATCGCTTCGAGAAGTTCGGTTATCAGTACCTGGCCGTGTTCCAGTTCGGCGCGGTGCGCGACCATATAAGAAGTGTAGCCGCTTATATCGGCTATTATAAGTATGACTTTTTTCGTTTCGTTAATCATTTAATTTACTCATTTTTGAAATTTATTTCAACGGATATTTGTCGTACCATTTTTTAAAAGGTTTCCAGATGCAGTTCATCTGCTTTTCCGCGCTCCACATTTTATAGCACGATACGTTCATCGATTTGCCGTCGCCTGAAAGGCCCCAGGGTACCCAGAACGTGCCGCCCTTCGAAAGGTCGTAAACGACCTTTGCGTTATATATGGCGTCGACCATCTTCGCATCGTCCCACCAGGCTCTTTTGCCGAACGTGGGTTTGTTGAGCTGGAAGAGGCCCCAGTCGAAGCCGTTGAAATATTTATGGCCCTTGCCTATTTCGGGGATGCCGTTCGATTCGCGCATCGCTATAGCCCATGCTATGCGAAGGCCTTCGCCCTTGAAGCCCGCCTGCCGCAGCCAGTCTATCAAACGGTTGCCCGATGACGCTATATTGGGATCGGTCGCCGTCTGAGTATTCGTATTTGCCGCCGTACCGCCGTTATTGTTATTTGAGAAATTGTCAACCGGCTGTCCGGTTGTCGTCTGCTGTATAGCGCCGGTAGTGGAAGTTATCCGGCCGCCGCCGTAAACGCCTATATATTTTTTATAGACGAACCCGGTCCTTTTGCCGAATTTTATTTTGTACCAGTCGCCGTCCTCGCCGGTTATCTGCACTCTGTCGCCGTCTTTGAGCCAGCCGATCTTATCGCCCCAAGGGCCGGTGCGTACGTTGAGAGCGACGCAGTTTCTAACCTTTCCTGGCGCCGGCGCGAATTCGGCCGTAGAATTGGATTTTATGTTTTTATCCGTCGTCATGGCCTGCTTTAATATGTACGCCTTCCGGCCGTTATAGTTGACTATGTACCAGTCGCCGTCCTCGCCCGTTATTTCAAAAGCTTGTTCGGAGCAGGCTTTTCCTATGATATCTCCCCAGGCTTCAGATCTGATATTTACGTTATTCAGGCCTGGCATGATCATGCCGCTGAGCGAAGACTGATCTGAATGTAAAAGGCCCGATTCGCTCGTCGCGCCGTCGTAACTGATGGAGCTTTCTGAAATATTGCCGGCCACGTCGTCGATAGAGGCGAAGGCATGCGGCGCGGTTAAAGCGGCCGGAAATATTAAAGCCGTAATTGCCAGCAGAGTTAAAAGCACAGATTTAATTTTCATATTCACGCCTCCATTTTATATTTTTCATAATTTTTTTCTATTAATATTTTAACATAAAATACTCGATTTTTATTATATAAGTTTCTTTTTTATTTTTGCGATAAAAAATTTATAATCATGGCAATTTTTGAAGATATCAGAAGCGAAAGAGTTAATATACGATAAACGGCCGTTAAATTTGAACGTATCGCGCTTAATTCAGGCTTATTTATCTTTCAGGGTCATAGCGGAAATTAACTTTTAACTCGATAACAGTAAAGACGGATGTTAGGTAATTAATTCGAGTTTCAGATATTTGCAAAAAAATATATAAAACATGAACGGCTGTAATTTTTAAGGGGGTTTTTATGAACGTCATCAATCCGAGCTCTATTTTTCAGAATATTTCTAACTGGCAGTCGCTGAACCCTGATAAAAAGTCCGGAAATTTAAACAATCTCAACGACATACCCGGCCTTTTTAAGGCCGGACAATCCAACGGCGTTTCGGATTTCCAATCGATCATAAATTCGCTTAAGGACGCCTCTAAATCGCAGGCGTTCACTTCGAGCGTCATTGAAGGACGAGTCGAATACAACCTTAAGGCCGCATTTCAGACCGAAAGCGGTCAGAAAATAAATATCGAACTGGACGTTAAAGTGGATTTCAGGTTCGAACAGGCGTCCGCCGCATATTCCAGAGGAAAAAATCAAAACGATGCTCCGGGCGATGAATTCAGCCCCGAAAATACGGCGAAGCGTATCGGAAACTTCGCCATGGGATTTTTAGGCGCATTTCAAACGAACCATGCCGGCCAGGCCAAAAACGATTCTCTCGACGGTTTCTTTAATTTAGCTAAAGACGCCATAGTAAAAGGTTTTGATCAGGCCAAAAACATACTGGGCGATCTGTACGGCGAAACGAGCGAAAAAACATACGATCTGGTGATGAAATTCATGGACGACGCTAAAAACAGGCTGCTCGATATGGATAAAACAGCTTACTCCTCTCTGGCTAATCTTGAAAAAAAATAAAGTCGAAACGAAACCGCTAAAATAAAAAAAGGGCCGCCGGGTTTTATTCCGGCGCCCTTTTTTATTATACTCGAATTTATGATTTACTTTATTACTGGATATTTGCGTTTATGTAATCGATTATTTCCGAAAGCCCGGAAAGTTTGGCGTTGAGCTCGTCGAGCGTCGGCACCGAATAAGGATTTTCGCTGTGGGCTATTATAGTTATAAGGTTCTGCTTCATAACTTCGGCCACTTTGAGAAGCGACGACACGGCGGGGGTAATGGGCTTGAATTCGTTGATGTGTTTTACGAACGCGTCGAAGCGGGTGTAGATGCCGCGGTTCATTTCATATACCACGAGGTTTTCGAGCAGCACGCAGAGGTTATATTCCCTTTTCTGGCATACGGCGAAACGCGCTTTGTATTCGTCCTGCTTTTCCGGGTCTATGCCGCCCGCGATGAGTTTAGCGAGGTCGCGGCGTATTTCGGCGACGGCGCGGATCTTTTCCATGAGAACGACGTTGTCGATGCCGAGCGCGTATATTCTGTCGTAATTGGCGTTTAAATCTTTGGGCGCGATCTCGAATACAAGGCTTTTGACGGTTCTTTTTCTGGTAAGCGCGTGGATGAATGTCACGTTTTTATAAGCCGCCGTCATATAAAGCGCTTTAACGTAATAGTTAACCGCGTCGGCGGGCTTGTTCAATTTTTCGAGCGCGACGCCGGCCATGTAATAGCAGTAAAAAGTTTTTTCAAGCAGTTCGCGGCCTTTTTCGAGCTGTTTTTTTTCGGCCGATTTGATGCAGATGTAATGATCATCGGGATCGGCTGCTAAAAGGTTCTTTTCGCATCTTTTAGCGTAGGCGTCGTAGTGGGTGAAGGCCATTTTGTAATTTTTGAATTTGAAAAAGCCGTTGGCCGTGCTGACGCATGCGTCAAAAGCCATGGCGGACGACGTAAATGATAAAACCATTACGAAAACCAGAACGGTCAGTAAAGAATTTCTCGAGAGCATTTTTTCCTCCGGTAAAACTATAGAAAGATTAGATTGATTTGATACTGAATGCTTTTATACTGATATTCATTTTTTTCAAATGAATATTATATAATATCGAAATTATATTCGATTTGTCAAGCTAATATTATATCAGTATTTAAAAAATTGCCCGAAAACTCTGTACGCCTCTTCTAATGAGGTTATTCCGGCTTTCACGAGTTCGGCCGCTTTTTTTTCAAGGTGACCGGTCGTCATTTTTTTGATTTTTTCGATATCGCCGGAGGCGATGGCTTCTTTTATATCGCGGCCGAAAGTGATTGCGTCATAAACCGGAACGCGGCCCATATAACCTGAATTCAAGCATTTTTCGCAGCCGGCTGACATGTATATGGCCGCGTTTTTACTTTTTTTGATAAAAGCCGGCGGCGCCGTGTCGGCTGTTTTTTTGCAGCCGCAGAGCTTTCTCAAAAGTACCTGGGCGATTGCGCCGTTTAAAATATTGGCCAGCGCGGAGCGGTCAATGTTTTTAACGTTTAAAATCGATTCGATCAGTTCGAATATATCTTTGCATCCGAACTGGCAAATTACGATATGCCCGGTTTGCGCGGCTTTTATAGCGTAGCTAAGTATGTCGCGGCTCGAAGAATCTCCGGCGAAAGGGCCGCTCACGAATATGACGTCGGGATCGGTTCTCATGGCGGTTTTAAGCGCGGCAAGGCAGTCGAGTCCGATCGAAGGGTCGAGCGCTATCTGGGTCGCGCCGCTGAGAAGGTATTCGGCCGGCTGTTCGATAGTCACCACATTAACGCCTTTTTTTATATATTCGTTGAGTATGGAGTAGCACGTCGTGGTTTTTCCGGAGCCGCTCATGCCGGTGACGAGTATAAGCCCGTAAGGCTTGTCCATCATCTTTTTTAACTCTTCGAGCTCGGCCGCGCTTAATTTTATTTCGTCTATGCCTATCATGATTTCATTTTTCGATATGAACCTTATGGTTACTTTTTCGCCGGTAAGCGATGGAACTATCGAAACCCTTAAATCCAATTCTTTATCGCCGATTTTTATGAGCATGCGGCCGTCCTGCGGCAGACGTTTTTCGGCCACGTCCAGGCACGACATGAATTTAATGCGCGCCACGGCCTTTATAAGATCGTCCCGCCCTATTTTTTCGATTTCCCTGAGGGCGCCGCCGGACCTGAATTTAAGCACGCCGTCGCCGCCCCTTACGGGTATTATGTGCATATCGCTCGCGCCGGAGTCGGAGCATTTTTTAAGCCAGCCGTTGACCAGTTTTACGGTTTGTTTATATTCGGCGTCGTCATAAATTGCGGTATCGTTATCAACATCGGCGTCGCTTTTTTCTTCATTCAGCCTGAGTTCGATCTCCGTCCCGTTTTTTTTATCTGATTTAAGCGCCAGCGCCAGTTCTTTCATGGTATGATCGAGCCTGCCTTCCCATTCGCCGGCGTTAAAGTAGCCGATATATTCCTTCGGAAACCCTATATCTAAAAGCGCCTGGCCGAGATTCCGCCCCGATTTCAGGCTGGCCGCGAGATAATTAACGAAGTTTTGATGGCCGTTCATATAGCTTTTTTTGCCGCTTGCGATAACGGCGTCAAGTAAAGGTTTTCCCGACGCGAGCATCTGCGCGAAGTGCGCGAAAAAATTAGACAATATTATTTTATCCATAAGACGCCTCCTTTAATCAGTGCATAACCGACAGTGCATAGTGCATAGTCTTAGTGATAGTTGAGAACGGAGAATGGAGAGTTGTGAATTTTTGAATATTAGAAAAAGATTTTAAGCGCTTAAAACCATTTATAATTGTCAAAAAGTCCTCCGGCTCTCCACTCTAAACTTTCCACTTTATATGATATTTCGCCACAGCTTGACCGAATCGTCGAAATTTTTTACGGCGTGCATTTTTGCCGGCGAATTCTTCTCGCGCGAATCCAGCCATTTATCTACGGATATTCTGCGGAACCTGACGCGGCCGGCAAGAATCAAATGCGGTATTTCGCCGAGCATGCCGTATATTGAATCGGCGGGGATTTTAAGATATTCAGCGAGCTCTTCGGGCGTCATTATATCGCCGGCCGCTTTTCCGCCGCCGCCGCCGTCGTTATATCCGGGTTTTGAGCCGGCTCCTGATTCATAATTGAATTTTTCACCGTTATCGAGTTTTTCGGCTTTTTTATTTAATTCGTCGAACGTTCCTTCAGCAGAATTTATTGCTCGATTATCTATATTTGCGATCTTATCAAAAAAATCGGCCAGTTTGCTCTCTAAAAATTCAGGAACGGCTGCGTCATCCATCCGGTCTATGTCGAAAATGGTTTTTTTAATGCCTTCGATTTTTTCTGCGCACTCGCGGCATGCGGCGATATGCTTTTCGACTTCCTTGATTTCTCCGGGCGAAGCCTCTTTATAAAGATATGATATTATAATTTCATCGGTTGGATGTTTCATATTCCGCTCCTTGAAATGATTTCCTTGAGTTCGCACACGGCGGCGAACATTCTTGATTTAGCGGTGCCTTCGGGTATTTTTAAAATTTCAGATATCTCGGAAAATTTAAGCCCGCCGAAATGTTTCAATTCGAAAACTTCGCGCTTTTCCCTTGACAGCTTTGCAAGCAGCCTCGCGATATCGATGCCGCCGCCGCCGTCGTGCGGGCTTTTAGCCGCGATCCACTCGAATAGCGGGATGATCTTAACCTTTGCCGCCCGTTCGGCCTCTTTTAAATAAATATTACGGGCTATGGCGTAAGCCCACGGCATGAAATCGCGCTCTTTTGAAAAAGTGCCGCCCGCGCGGTAGATCGCTATGAAAAATTCCTGGCAAAAATCTTCGGCGTCGGCGGAATCTGCGCCCAGGTGTCGAAACAATCTGTAAAAACGGGGCGTTATAAGCGCCGCTAGCGCCGCGAAAGCTTCATGGCAGCCGTTTATGAAATTAAGGTACAAGCCGTTCGCTTCTTCTCTCATGCCATACATTATCCTTAAAAAATGAAAAAAGTTCAATAAAAATTATTTATTTTTGTTTTTATTTTATCCGGCTTGCTATTCGCGCGAAAAAACCGGAGCGGTCGGCGCAGCCTGGAAAGAGCCTGCATGATATGCAAAAATTCGTGATTAAAGAGCTTTGACATAAAGAGCTTTGATCGTTGACATTTTACACTGTTTAATATAAAATAACGATCATGAATAAAAAAGGAATTGAATTTTACGAAGGCTGCCTGCTGGGGGGCGCCATAGGAGATGCTTTAGGCGCTCCGATCGAGTTCGTCCAGAGCGTCGATTCCATCAAAAGCAGATGCGGCGCAAACGGCGTGAGCGGCTATATCGAGTATGAAGACGATACCGGGGCGTTCACCGACGATACTCAGATGACGCTGTTCACCGCCGAAGGCATCCTGCGCGCAGCGCATCGCGCGCTTATTAAAGGCATAACCGGCGCCGAACGCCGGATGGTATATCATTCTTATCTGAGATGGCTTTATACTCAGGGCGTCGAGATCGATCCTGCAAAGATCGACGGCGGCGGATGCGATATAAACAGCGGCTGGCTTGTAAAAGAAAAATTTCTTTTCCAGCGGCGCGCGCCCGGAAATACCTGTATGAACTCGCTTAAAAGCGGCGTTGCGGGGGACATCGGATTTAAAATAAACGAAAGCAAGGGCTGCGGCGGCGTCATGCGCGTCGCGCCGGCCGGGCTCGCATATTTTGACGACAGCGAAAAGGCATTCGAAATGGGCGCCAGGTTCGCCGCCATAACGCATTTACATCCTTCGGGATATCTTTCGGCGGGAGCGTTTTCGGCGGTCATAGCCGGGCTCGCGCGCGGTGAAGAACTTGCCGGCGCGGTGAACGATTCCATGCATATTCTTAAAAAATGGGACGGGCATGAAGAAACCCTGTGGGCGCTCGAGCGGACCCTTAACTGGAGCATGTCGGAGCCCGCCGAACCGGAAACCCTTGAAAAACTCGGCGGCGGGTGGGTGGGTGAAGAGGCTCTCGCCATCTCTATTTTCTGCGCGTTAAAATTTCCAGACGATTTTAAACGGGGCGTTCTGCTTTCAGTCTGCC
>JAKPTH010000725.1 GCA_029571125.1 bacterium | reverse complement strand
TCAATATTTCCAATTGTATTCAATAAATAATCATTACGGACGGCGGCCATTTGAAGCAACCGTACATTCAAAAATTTTCAACAATAGCACGAATAACGACAGCGTTTTTTACTCCACAACAATCTACGCACTGCCTGCGGATTTCGATATCAACAGTCTGCCTACAAAAAAAACCGCAGATTATTGTCTATCCCATTTCGATTTCATGCAGAATTGCGTCCTGGACTTCGACAGCAAAAAAGACAAAGCAAAAAATCCGCTCGAAGAGAGTTTGGTCGAGGTTACATCGGCGGTATTGACGTTAGCTAACAACATGCGAGCAGCAGGCTTCCGGCTGAATAAAGACTTTTTCGTTTATTTCACGGGCCGGGCTGGCTACCGCTTGGTGATCCCCGCTGAAGTGCTGGGCGCAAATTTTGTATGCGGTCAATTTCCCATCGCTGAAGCCGCGTTGAAACATTTCGCACATGAGCTCATCAAACGCCATACCACGGGCACGAGCCAGGAGTGCCTCACCGCCAGTCTCGACAACGCGTCGTTCACCAAGGACAGGATCATGCTCACCGGGTACTCGCTCAATTCGAAGCCCGGCGGAATGCTATCGTTTTTCTTCGAGGAAAGTGACCTAGATGCTAGCACTGATCTGGAGGCCGTCCGAACGAAATCAAAAGCGATAACGGCCGGCGAAATTCCGAAGCTCGATTTCGCAGGGCTTTCCTTAGCAAAAAACGATGCTTTAAGCGCCATATTCACCGAAGCCCTCGATCGTGCCCATAACGATGAATCAATCCCCAAGAAGAAACTCCGTTCCGAAAAATCGAGTGACGCTCCCACGTCCTCGGGTGATGGAGTCACCAGCTCCATACCACTGGCATCAGACCAGCAGGCACAACCGGGCAGTTCAAATTCGAAAAAAATCAATCCGTTCGACTGCCGTTGTATAAAGTACGTCATAGAAAACTGTGAAAAATTAGAAGCGGCCGGCAAAGAACGTTTCAAATACTCCATGAATCCTGCGATTCTTGTTATAAAGCTCGGAGGGCGAGACTGCCTGTTAGAATTCAACAAGAGGATAGCCGAAAAAGTTCGGCCCGGTTTAAACAGCCGGACCAAAGCGGAGGAGTGGACCCGAAAAACCTACGACGCCTTAAAGTGCAAACCAGTCGCATGCCACAGCGTAAAAGGCGATCCGCAAAGCGATAAGGAAGGAATAATCGGCATCGTCGATAACATCAATCATAACTTCGAGTTGGTAGGTGAAAACGGATTCCGCTGCGATATGAACTGCCCGTTGTACCCGAAGGCGATCACTCGCCGGCCGCACCTTACGGATCTGAACCGCTGGGCGCTGGATTATATTTTTACATATAACGTCATAACCTATCTGAACGAATTTTATCGCTATATCCCTGAATTCGGCTACTATATCAAGTTCGAAGAAGCGCTGCTTGAAAAAGAAATTTCGAGTTACCTGAACGTTTTCTTCACCGAAGCTCACAAAAATAACATCATCGCCAAAATCAGAGCTTCTTCGACTATCACAAAGCCGGTACATGAGGATAACGAACTCTGCCTGAACAACGGCATCCTAAATGTCGAAACAGACGCTTTGCTGCCGCACACGCCAGCGAAGCATTTTTTCGGCAAGATCGACGCCAGTTACGATCCGAATGGTCCTGAACCTCAATCTGAATTAATTGACAAATTTCTCGCCGGAATGTTCCCCGAGGCCAAACACAAAGAGCGACTTGAAGTCCTGCTTGAATACTTCGGATACACCCTCACCACGTCGACCAAGCACCAGATAGCCGTGATCCTGGCATCAAACGGCTGCAGCGGTAAAACCACGCTGGCGCGTATTTGGATAAAAATACTTCGTGAGCTGGCCACCTGCCTCGACGGCATCGCGAAGGTAGTTGATACCCGCTGGGGCGAAGAACTTAAAAATAAGACGCTCTGCTACGTCGATGAGGTCAACAGCACGGAGTTTATGAGCGACGGCATTTTGAAGTCAAGGATAACCGGCGGGACCATCAGCTACGACACCAAATACGTCAAAACCAATAATTTTGAAAGCACTGTAAAGTTTATCTTCGGTTCAAATCTTGAAGGCATTAACACCACGGACTTCTCTTATGGATTCACTCGAAGGTTCATAATCATAGAATTTCCGGTAAACTTCGACCACCCAGAATATAAATCTAAACGAATAATGGATGCCGAGACGATCATCGGTAACGATCCCGCGGCAAAAAATCGTCTATTTTACCTGGCGCTCCAGGGCCTAAAACGCCTGAGCGCAAGAGGCAAGTTTGAAATTTCTCCAGAATGGCAGGTCAGACAACAGGAGCTCCTGCAGACGAACAACATCTATCTTGAGTTCGCCCGCAACTTCTTATACTATCAGCCCGGTCAGAGAACCTTCAGGCCTGACGTATACAGGCATGCCCAGGCATATGCGAAGGACAACGGAAAAATGATTAAAAGCGCGCGTCATTTCTGGCACGAAGTCGAGCGGGTCTCGAAATGCAGCTTGTCGAAGGATAAACCGAACTCTCATTACCATAGAAGCAACGGTCACGAATACCTGAAAAATATCGTGCTGAAAGGGATCGATTTGTCCTGCTCCGGCAAATTAGAATACATCAACGAAAAAAATGCCGGAACGTTTTACTCCGAAAATCCGCTGGCAATAAAACCTGATGATATTTCGGTCACCGAAATGAGCTACGCCGAGTACATGAAAAAAAACAAGCTCAGTATGGAAACGGCCACGACCACAGATAATCCTGATCCTTTATTCGACACAGAAAAATCCGCCTTCGATTCAGAAGCGGAAGGCAATCAGGACGGAAACTTCGCAGCAATAATGAATGCACGGAGTGCGTCAAACGAAATTTAAAGCGTAACGCCCTGCATCGCGCACTCATTCATTCACTAACAAAATAGTTCTTTAATAACGGTTTTCAGATACCAGTGTGTCAAGTGATTCATTTTCTTTATAAAAGATAAAAATATATATCTTCTATGAATAGATAGAACGCATATATAACTAAAAAAATATATATAAAGTCTTGAGAAAATTAAGGCACTTGACGCACTGGCCATCTCCGTCCAGATAGAATAACCGTTTTCGCCAATTTCATCCAAAAATTCGACTACGTTATTCACACCCTGGGGACGCCGCCCTTAATAGTGACGGCGTGACGGCAAAAAATGAAATACTGATTTAACGAAAAAAGTTATAAGTTTTTAGGAGGAGAGTAAAAATGCTCATCGAAGAAAAAAAAGATAACAGCTTTGAAGTAAAAAATACGCCCCATGAGGACACCAACATCGCAGATGCGAAAAGATTAACCATCGACGCAAAGCAAGCTGCCGCGCTCATCGGTATAAGCTATTGGTCCATACTCGAAATGTGCAAGCGCGGCGAAATTCCCTACATACCGGTCGGTAGCAGGAAGCTCTTCAGGATGGAATCTTTGACCTCGTGGCTCGCTGCACGCGAGGCCGGCACAACGAAACAATAATAAATAGTTAAAAAAATGGCAGGCCTGCTTGACGGCGGGCACTGCCCAGAAAGGAGAATCATCATGGCAACCGGATACATTGAAAAACGCGGCGAGAACAGTTGGCGGCTTGTGTGCTCGGGAGGCTACGGTCCAGACGGCCGGCGCATCAAGCACACGAAAACGATAACTACGCCGAACAAACGTGACGCCGAAAAAGCATTGGCAAAGTTCATAACTGAGATCGAGAACGGCCAGATGATGAATACTAAAAATTTGACCTTCGAGGAGTTCGCGAAAAAGTGGCTGTCCGAATACGCAGAGCGTTCGCTGGCGCCGAAAACCCTCGCAGACTATAAACAACAGTTAAAAGACCGAATCATACCCTTTCTTGGCCGCTTGAAGCTGGATCAAATTAAGCCGATCCATCTTATGAAATATTATAATTACTTACGTTCAGAAGCTCCCCGCCTCGACGGAAACGCCGGAAAACTGTCTGAAAAGACCATCCTCAAAAGCCACATGCTGATCTCGTCGATACTTCAAAAGGCAGTTAACTGGCAGTTACTGCACTCTAACCCAGCCCGGCGTGTTGAGCGACCGAAGCCTATACGTAAGCAGGTCAGATGTTTTAACGAAGAACAAACCAAGAAGCTTTTAGAAAAAGTCAAAATCGAACCGCTGAAGTACCAGGTCGCGATTTTTGTTGCGGTCATGTGTGGCTTGCGTCTTGGCGAACTGCTCGGCCTCGAATGGGGCGACATCAGTTTCGCGAAGAAGACCATGACCATACAACGGGCCAGCCAGTATCTTAACGATCGCGGTATTTTCACGAAAGCGCCCAAAAATGAAAGTTCGATACGCACCATCTCCATTTCAGCTTTTCTGGTCGAACTTCTTTCGAACTATAAGAACGCACAGGGCGAAGAAATAGGAAAAATCGGCAGTCTCTGGCACAAAACCGACAGGCTCTTTACCCAGTGGAATGGTAAGCCGATGAACCCGAGCGCGATCACTCACTGGTTCAGGAGGTTCTTAAAAAGAAACGAACTGCCCTTGATTAACTTCCATGCGCTTCGCCATACGTCGGCTACAATGATGATAGCCAAAGGCATTCATCCCAAAACTATAAGCAGCCGGCTCGGTCATACGAACATATCGACC
>JAKPTH010000524.1 GCA_029571125.1 bacterium | reverse complement strand
CTGGCATTTCAACCACGTGCGCGAAACCTCCGGCCTTTTTAAAATCCAGATCGGCATAGGCGTAAACACCGGCAGGGTGATAGCGGGCATGATCGGCTCGAGTTCGGGCCGGCTCGACTACACCGTAATCGGCGACGCCGTAAACCTTGCGTCGCGGCTCGAGGGCATGTCCAAAAACGGGAAATACACCAGGATAGTGGTTTCCGAGGCCACGTTCGAAGCCGTCAAAAACATCTTCGACGGCGAGCTCATGCAGCAGGACAGCGTTAAAGGCAAAAAAGAAACGGTCAAGATGTATGAAATAATAGGCCTCAAGGACATCGACGGCCTTATAGCCGGCCTGGCGTCCCGGGATGAAAAAGACCGCTACAACTCGGTAAGCATGATCGGCCTTACGGGCCGTCCTGAATTGATTAAAAACATCCTTCCTATGATAAACGACGGTTCGCATCTGGTGAAAATGGCTTCGGTCGCGGCTTTAAAAAACCTCATGCTCATGGATTTCGAACTGGTGAAACTGCTTTTCGGAGTGCTCGAAAATGAAACCGACGTAAGGGTGATATCCAATTTCGTTCTGGAAATAGGCCTGATAGGCGAAGACGAAGACCGCGAAAAGCTCGTTAAATATATGGACCACGAAGACCCGCGCGTGCGCGCTAACGCCATAGAGTCCATAGGATATATAAAAAACCGCGCCTTCATAGCCGGCGTTCTCGAAAAAAAGCTGTCCGACCCGAACAACCGCAACCGCGCCAACGCCGCCATACGTCTCTACCAGCTGGGCGATCTGGCCGGGCTCAAGACGCTGCTCGAAATGTGCCGCGACGCCTCCAATTATCTCATGCGCGCTTCCGGCGCCTACGGTCTCGGCGAAATAACTTCCAAGGAGCAGGCCCGCGTCATAGCCGAAAAGCTCGAAAGCGCCGGCGATTATTTTTCCCCCGGGCGGCTCGAGCTGCTCGAAAGCGCGAGGCTGACGCTCGAAAATCTCCTGAGCGACGTGGAAAACATCGTAAAAGTAAACGCGGCTCGCGCCCTGGGGCGCATGGGCAACCCGCTGTCGATAACGGCCCTTGTAAACGTCATAAAGACAGCGAACCCCAGGGACGACGTTTACCAGCCGGCGCTCGGCGCGCTAAAAGAGCTCACGTCGCCCAACGTATTCAAGCAAATAGAACGCAGATTCATCGACGGGATAAAAGACTGAAAAGCGTTAATAAAAACAACGTGAATTATCAGTTTTTACTTGACAATAAAGCGATAATGGGTTAAGATTAATTTCAAAACGGGCGGCGTTCTTTTTAAACAATAATCTTTTGAATATTACCAGTCAATTATATAATTTTATAAAGAGGTGCGATTGATGTTAAACACCATTAAATCCAAGATAATTTTAGCCGGAATCATAGCTGTAGCGATTCCGGTTTTTTTTATTTTAACGCTGGTAAATAAAGAAAAAATCAACGTTTCCAGAACCGTCGCCAAAGAAACCGGCAGGCAGCTCAACGAGCACATGCAGAGCGTCGTTCGCGACGCCTACGCGCTTTGCGAAAGCCAGCACGAACTTCTCACCAAGGTTTTGCAGTCCAATATGAACGTGATGCTCGACGCCGTAAAGGCCAGAGGCGGGCTTTCGCTTTCGACTGAAACCATAGAATGGACGGCCATAAACCAGTTCAGCCAGAAAGACGCCAAGATTTCCATACCAAAGATAGTTTACGGAAAAAACGCTCTGGAACCGGCCGGAAAATGGCTCGAACCCAACTACGAGCGCAGCGTAAACACTCCAATTATAGACGAGGTGGCCAGCCTCGTAGGCGACACCTGCACTATATTTCAAAGAATGAACGAAAACGGCGATATGCTAAGGGTGGCGACTAACGTAATAACCAAAGACGGGCGCCGCGCCATAGGAACTTACATACCCGCGGTCGACGATGCCGGCGTCAGAAGCCCCATAATAGACAGCGTTCTAGCTTCAAAACCATACACCGGCCGCGCGTTCGTGGTGAATGCCTGGTACGTGACTAACTACACTCCGTTTAAAGACGAAACAGGCAAAGTCATAGGCATGGTTTACGTTGGCGTCAGGCAGGAATCCGTAGAAAGCCTCAGAAAAGCCATCATGGACATAAAAATAGGCAAATCCGGCCACGTATTCGTCCTCGGCGGCAGCGGAACAAATCTTGGCAATTACATAATATCCCCCAGGGGAGAGTCGGACGGCAAAAACGCATACGACACGAAAGACGCCTCGGGCCGCCAGGTAATAAAAGAAATGATCGACCTTTCAAAAAATTCCCGATACGAGCCTGTAGTCTATGAATATAATTCGCAGGATAAAGACGATAAAGGGCCGCGTTTAAGGGTGGCATCCGTTTTATATTTCGAAAAGTGGGACTGGGTGATATTCGCCAGCGCTTACCCGGACGAATTTACGCAGACAACCGACATCATAAACGCCGACATAGACAAGCTTTTCAAAAACTCCATATACGCGGCGATTTTCGCTCTCATACTGGCGATTCTGCTCACATTCGCAATAGGAAACAACGTCGGCAAAAACATATCGGCCATATTAACGACCATTAAAAACCTCACCAACGATATAAAATCGGGCAAGCTCGACATCCGCGGAGACGCGGCCTCCATTAATACAGAGTTCCGGGGCATAGTCAAGGGCGTCAATGAAATGATAGACGAGTTCGTCCACCCCATAAACGTTACCGCCGAATACGTTGACCGCATTTCAAAAGGCGACATACCGCCCAAAATAACAGATAAATATAACGGCGATTTCAACGAAATTAAAAACAATATCAACCAGTGCATCGACGCGGTAAACCTGCTCGTAAAAGACGCCGGAAGCCTGGCTCTGGCGGCGGCGGCGGGCAGGCTCGACGTCAGGGCCGACGTCAATCCGCACCACGGCGATTTTAAAAAGATCGTAAGCGGCGTCAACGAGACGCTGGACGCCGTCATAGGACCGCTCAACACCGCCGCCGAATACGTCGACCGCATTTCAAAAGGCGACATACCGGCTAAAATTAGCGGCGATTTCAAGGGCGATTTCAATGAAATTAAAAACAATATCAATACCTGCATCGACACGCTCAATATGCTCATAATAGAAGACGGCGGCGCGGCGCTTAAAGCGGCGGCCGAAAAAGACCTTTCGATGAGAGTTACAGGCGATTACAGCGGCCTTTATAAAACCATGAAAAGCAATATCAACGATTTGCTCGACACTCTCGACGAATCGCTCGAACAGGTAACCGGAAGCGCCGAGCAGGTAACGGCCGCGTCCGACGAAATAAACCGCGGGAGTCAGGCGCTCGCGCAGAGCGCGTCCGAGCAGGCGAGCTCCCTCGAGCAGATATCGAGCAACCTGCACGCCATGAATAAAATGGCCAAACAGAACGCCGCCAATGCAAAAGACTGCCAGCTTCTCGCGGCTAACGCTCAGAATATTACGTTCGAAGGCGTCGAGCACATGAAAAAAATGTCGACTTCTATCGATAAAATAAAAGAATCTTCATACTCGACGGCTAAAATCATTAAAACTATAGACGAAATAGCGTTTCAGACGAACCTTTTATCGCTCAATGCGGCGGTAGAAGCCGCTCGCGCCGGCGACGCCGGAAGAGGTTTCGCCGTAGTAGCCGAAGAAGTCAGAAATCTGGCTTTAAAAAGCGCGGAAGCCGCCAAAAACACGGCCAGACTGATAGAAGAATC
>JAKPTH010000511.1 GCA_029571125.1 bacterium | reverse complement strand
TCGGAGCGAATTCCTTCGAGTCGGGGTCCCCTGCGGCGGAGCCTTCTAAATTTTCCGGGGCGCTGACGGCCGAATTTTTTTCTCCTGCGGCCGCATTTTCACACCAGGCGTTCGGCGCGGCTATAAAAGCGGTAAACGCGCATATTAAAATTGCGATAAGAAAATTCGTCGTCTTTTTCATAAATAACCTCCGTGATTTTTTTCGGTTTTCAGGCCGAGATCGGGTTTATTATACCAGAAATATAACAAATGTCAAATCTTTATAATATAATGTTTTTTTAAATAATTTTATCAATAAAAGTATTGAAAGAAATCCAAAATTCTGTTATTATAACGTATTGTAATTAAGTATATCGAATTACAGTATATTATTATATTATTATATTTTCCGCCCGCCGACGGTTCGGAAAAATACGGAGGAGTCGTGACCGAATTGAAAAGAAATTTTATCTTTATTTGCGTTTTGATGGTTTCCATTTTATTTTTGCGGGTTCTTTCAGCCGCGGCTGAAAAGCCGGAGGTATATTTCAAGGTGCTTAATTCTCCGGCGTCGGCGCCGGCCGGTTCCAGCGCCGAAATCGTCATTCAAACGGATATAGTCAAGCCTTTTCATATTTACGCTCCAGGCGACAAGACGGGAATAGCGCTTTCTTATTCGATATCTTCGCCTGCGGTGGAGTCTTTTAAAGCGTCCTATCCTGCGCCTGTAATCAAGGATTATCCTTCGCTGGGCGAGAAGCTCCTTTTATACGAAGGCGTCGTTTACTCCACGATCGAGATAAAAATATCGCGAAACGTTCAAAACGGCTTTAAACTGCCCATAAAAGCGTCCTTCCAGGCGTGCACCGACATGATGTGCACGCCGCCCGCCGTAGCGACGCTCGAAGCCGAAATTAACATAACGGGTCTTCCGCTCGCCGCGGAGGTTTCTTCCGCGTCGTCCGCCGCAGCTCAGCCTGCCGCCGGGCAAAAACAAAAATCTTCTTTCTCGCAGTTTTATGAACGCAGTCTTCTGCTTGCGGTTGCGGTAGCTTTTTTGTGGGGCCTGATATCTTCGCTCACCCCGTGCGTTTATCCGATGATTCCGATAACGGTGGCATTTTTTGGCAGTCAGGAGGCTGCGGGGTCCCGAAAGAAAACTTTCTCGCTCGCCCTGGTATTCGTAATAGGCATCGCGGTTTCATTCGCTGCGCTGGGAGTCGCTGTGACGCTTATCGGCGTGGATCTGGGTGCGGTTATGTCGAACGCCTGGGTCGTAGGTCTTTTGAGCGCTCTTCTGCTTTTTTTCGCGGGAGCGATGTTCGAGCTTTATGAAATAAGGGTGCCCGATTCGATAATGTCGAAAGTGGGCCAGTCCGAGCAGGGTTATTTCGGAGCGTTTACAATGGGTCTCACGATGGGTCTGGTGGCGGCGCCCTGCGTGGGTCCGTTCGCCGGCTCCCTTTTAATTTTCGTTTCGGCCGTAAATTCGGCGGCCATAGGTTTTTTAATGCTGTTTTCCTACGGAATGGGCCTG
>JAKPTH010000497.1 GCA_029571125.1 bacterium | reverse complement strand
AGACCGCGATAAAATAGCCGAAGTGCTCGACGGCTCCGATATGGTTTTTGTAACCGCCGGCATGGGCGGCGGAACCGGCACCGGCGGCGCCCCTATAGTCGCCGAAATAGCCAAATCCAGCAACGCCCTTACGGTCGCGGTAGTCACCAAGCCGTTCACTTTCGAAGGCCGCCGCAGAATGCTGCAGGCCGAAGAAGGCATTAAAAACCTCAAATCCAAAGTCGATACGATAATTATTATTCCTAACGACAGGCTGCTGCAGGTAGTAGATCAGCACACCTCAATCATAGACGCTTTTAAAATAGCCGACGACATACTCCGCCAGGGCGTCCAGGGCATATCCGATCTCATTACGGTGCCCGGCCTCGTAAACCTCGATTTCGCAGACGTCAGAACTATTATGACCGACGCGGGAACGGCAATGATGGGCATCGGCATCGGAACCGGCGAAAACCGCGCGGTCAGCGCCGCAGAATCCGCCATATCCAGCCCGCTGCTTGAAACCAGGATCGAAGGCGCGCGCGGCGTGCTTATAAATATCACCGGCGGCCCGGACCTCTCATTGTATGAAATAAACAAGGCTTGCGAAATTATTTATAATAACTCGTCGCCCGAAGCTAATATCATTTTCGGCGCGGTAATAAACGAAGACATGAAAGACGAAGTCAGGGTGACCGTTATCGCAACCGGCTTCAACGAAGAAGAAAAAGTGGCCCCCAAGCCGAAAGAAATATCGAATATTACAAAGGTGCCCACTGCAAGGCCTATCGTAACTCCGCCGGAAGACGAAATAGATATTCCAGCGTTTTTAAGAAAGCACAAAAAATAATCGGCGCGAAACCGCTAAAATTCAGCGTTACGGCAAATAAAGTGCCGGAGGCTTTAATAATAAAATAAAAAGGGTGTGTTCAACGCCCTTTTTTTATTGAGAGAAAAACTTTTTGTTATAATCGGCGGCGAATTATGGATTACAGATTTTTGCTTCAAAACCGTAAATACTCGCAGGACGAAACGTTTCTTATAAAGCGCTCCTGCGGCCATATAAGAGTATGCGCCGCCTACGCCAATCATTACGAAACGGCAATGTCTTCGCTGGGGTTTCATTACCTCTACGAAACGCTCAACTCACACCCGCAGCTATCCGTCGAGCGTTGCTATCTGCCCGATAATCAAAGCATAAAACTGGTGCTTTCGAAATATCTTTCATCATTCGAAACGGCCACGCCTCTTGTGAATTTTAACATTATCGCGTTCAGCGTTTCCTATGAATCTGATTTTATAAATGTTTTAAGGATGCTGAAGCTCGCCAAAATCCCTTTCAAAAGGGAAGAAAGGCTGACCGGCGGCTATCCGCTGCTGATATGCGGCGGTCCGGCCGCGTTTCAAAATATTATTGCGATGCATGAAATATTCGATCTTTTCGCGGTTGGAAGCGGAGAGGCCACCATCGGCAGGTTCGTTGAAGAATATACCGGGCTGGCCGGATCCGGCAGAAATCCGTCTGAAATTAACTTTGAAATAATACGCTCGTTAAGCGGCGCAGATAATTTTTTCGCGCCATCCATATCCGGCGGCGCAGGCGACTCGAAAACCGTGAATTGCGCGTGGCCGGAAAATATTAAATATGCAAGAACCGTGATATTGACTAAAAACACCGAGTTCCGGATGAGGGCTTTGGTCGAAACTGTCAGAGGATGCGTCCGGAAATGCAAGTTCTGCATGGTAGGAAACTGTTACGGCCGCTTCAGGCATAACGGCGCGGCCGATATAGAAAAATATATCGACGAGGTAAGCCCTTACACCAATAAGATAGGCCTTCTGGGGCCGGCGGTGTCCGCGCATCCGCAAATAGTCGAAATTTATAAACGAACCCGCGATAAAAACCTCGATATTTCAATGTCTTCGATTTATATAAATGAAATAGGCGACGAACTCATAAAAATGCTGTCCGAAAATGAGCAGAAAAACATTACCGTAGCCGTGGAAAGCGCTTGCGAGGAGGTAAGAAATCTCACGGCAAAAAAGCTTTCAGACGCGGACATCTTTGAAAATCTTACCCGCGCGGTTAAATGCGGAATAAAAAACTTTAAAATTTATTTTATTTTAGGCCTTTATGATTATTTCGGAAAAAACGGCGACGACGAAGCCGGGCATACAATCGATTTTATTTCATCGCTTAACGATCGACTGCTGAAGCAAAGCAGGGAAATTAAGCTGAAAATATCGGTGAATCCTCTTGTTATAAAACCGCGCACTGCTCTTTTTGAATCGATGCCCGAATCGGGCGCTTACAGAGAATTTTATTCGAGCGGCGATTATATTCCCGTTCTGGAGCAGCGCTATAAACAGATAGCGAAACGCCTTAAAGCTTCCAATATTGAATTCAGCGAAAAAAATTTCGCCGATTCGGCTCTGCTTAAATATATAAATGAATGTTACGTTAATCTATTTGACTTTTTCGATGATTTTTTTTATAATGAATCTAAAAATTCCAGAAGCATAGTTAAAATAATGCAGAGCAGGCCGGACGCCTTCGACGCCCGGAAAGTGAAAAAGGCACTGTTTAAAGCTGATTTTAGATTCGGCGCCGCGCGAAGCGGAGCGTAAAGGCCGGCGCGGAGCGCCGATTAAAAAAAGAAAAAAGGCGTTTATGGGATTAAAAACGGCCATAAAAAAGGAAATATTCTTGATGCACTGCGCGGCGCTTTTGGGCGTATTTTTCACGCCGCTTTCGTGCGCTTGCGCCGCCGGATCCAGCGAAGAAGTCAGGTTAATAAGCCCGGTCAATTCAGTTTACGTTCCGCTGTATCCTCAAAACTTTCATTCCCTGGATTCAATTATTTTATGCGATAAAAATTCGAAATTCAAGTTGGTAAGAGAGACCGCGGCCGGTTACGTGGTTGAATTCGACGGCGAGCGTTATCTGGCCCCGGCTGAATGGTATATATACGACGAACTTTCAGGCAAAGGCCCCGGCGTTTGGGGCGCGGGCGGCTTTGACGCTTCGGCTTTCGCCGGAGTAAAACTTCCGGGCGAAATAGAAAGCTCCGAATTTTTCTTTAACAACGCTTCAAAAAAGTCTTTTTACAGCCTGGCTTTTCTGCTTTTTTTAAAAAACGGCCCGGCCTACGGCGGCTACGAGCAAAAATTAAGAGATTACGACGATTTCATGGGAAACGCGGCCAAAAAGAAAAGGAATATATGCGTGATAGAGGCTTTTAGCGAGTTTTTAAATTCGTCCGCGCCTGGCTCCGCCGTTTGCGTCAGGCGCAGGCCTTCGCCCTCCGTAATTTACGGGCTTCTGGCTTCGGGCAGGGCCGCGGCGTTTATGAGCTTTAAAAACGGAGCGGAAGGCGAAATCGTTATAGCTTACGGCCGCAGCCTGAAAAACGGCGTAGAAAAGCAGATCAGCTGCTATATCCACGGCGCGGGCCTCAGGAGCTTTCCGGCGGCCGAATTCGAGGAGCTGGCGGAGCTGGCTTCAGGCGTTTTTATGGCGCTTTTCTAGACGGAAAAAATAAATTCAAATTAAAAATATGATTAAAGGAGATAATTCAATGTCAAAGCTTTACGACGTTTTCGGTATCGGAAATCCTCTTATGGATATAGTGGTGGCCGTAAACGATGATTTTTTAAAAAAACTTTCGATAACCAAAGGCATGTTTAATTTAGTCGATTACGACCGCCTGCAGCATGTTTTTGGCGAAATTTCAAATATGAAGCAGGAGGTCGAGGCGGGCGATTCTACGGCCAACACCATGGCCGGTATCGCCAATCTCGGCGGCGTGGCCGCTTATCAGGGCTGCGTCGGAAGCGACGACTACGCCAAATTATACGAGGAAAAAACCGTCAGTCAGGGTATCCGATCAAAAATAGTCCATGTGGACGGCCATACAGGCGTGGCGGTTGCGCTGATAACTCCCGATTCGGAGAGGTCGTTCGCTACCTATCTCGGCGTCGCGTGCTCCATGAAAAAAGAATATCTTTCGCCGGCCGAAATAGAGAACAGCAAATATCTTCATCTGACCGGCTATCAGCTGGAAGATCCCATGCTTCGCGAAATGGCCGTGGCGGCTATGAAATGCGCAAAAAGCAAAGGCGTTCAGGTCAGCGTGGACGTGGCGGACAAAGGCGTAATAGCCAGAAACCGCGACTTCATAAAAGGCCTTCTGAAAGAATACGTAGATATCGTTTTCGCCAATGAAGAAGAAAGCCTCGCGCTGACGGGAGAGGCCCCGGACGTGGCGATCCGGACGATGGGAGAGCTTTCTAAGGTGGCGTGCCTTAAGATCGGAAAAGAAGGCTCGCTTATAATGGAAGGCGGAAAGGTGCATAAAATACCCGGCTACAAGGCTAAGCCGGTCGACGCCACGGGCGCGGGCGATATGTATGCGGCCGGCGTTCTCTTCGGCCTGACGCAGGGGTTCGATATCGAAAAATCCGGAAAAATCGGTTCATTTTCGGCAGCGCGCATCGTCGAGGTTTATGGAGCGCGTCCGAAATTCGATCTTAAAGAATTGATAAAAAATATATGATTACGAAAAATAAAAAAATATTCACTGAAGTTTTAATAGCGGCGGCATTGCTGCTGAGTTCGAACTTTCCGGCCGCGGCCGCGGATACTGCCGAAATAAAATCCGCCGTTTCTCAGGCCGCTTATGTTTCAGAGTTCAAGGACGCCTCCATAAATATCGCCCAGATCAAATTTCCGTTGACTGCGATCAACGGAAAGGTGAAAATGCTAAACGGCGCGACCGGACTCGAAAAGGTCACTTTCAAGCTTCTCGGCTCTATTTTCGAAGCGGACGGAACCGTAGCCAGAGATTGCGGCGAACATAATCTGCGCGTCTCGTCGCAGGCGGTCAAGTTCGCGGATGTGCAGAAACTCATACCGGCCCTCGCCGCCTTCGATATAAAAAGCGATTTCAAGCTGGCTTGCGAAGTGAAGGGGCCGCCGTCTTCGCCGGTTTTAAACGCGCAGCTTGAATCGGCCGGCGGCAATTTTGACTTTACTAAACTTGCCGGCGAATTGAAGGGCGTCGATATTTCCGGCATAAAATTAAATTTTTCTTACGCATCCGGGAAGTACGATATTCAAAGCCTTTCGTTTAAAGCGCTGGAGGGCTCGGTAAAGCTTCGCGGAGCTTACGATCCCGATAAAACGGCCGAAACGGTCCTTGAATTTCAGGCCGATAAAATAGACGCGGCTAAACTGGCTTCTTATTTCGAAAAATACTCCGGAAAAATTACCGGCTCCCTGCAAACCAAGTTTAGCATGCAAAACGTTCTTGACGATGATCTGATGAGCGCGTCCGGAAATATAAATTTTCAAAACGGCGTTCTTAAGGATTTCGACTTTTTGAAAAAGCTCGGAGATCGGCTGAAAAGCCCCGTAGAAAAGCTCGATTACGATTTCATAGGCGGCGATTTCATGCTGGCGAAAGGTAAACAGCTCGATTTCAAGGATTTCAGGGTCGACTCAAAAATTTTAAAACTTAAAACCAGCGGAGTGATCGGCGCCGACAAAAAAGTGGCCGCCAGGATTTTTGCGCAGGCCGAAGGTGCGCTGCTGGGCAATAAGATAAAAAATAAAAAGCTGGCGTCCATATTCAAAAAAGCGGTTTCGGAGGTAAAGCTCAACTTTATAGTGGGCGGGACCGTAGACGATCCCAAAATAGAACTGGATATGGGGCAGCGATAATAATATTAAAAGCGGGTATTATCTAATGGAAAAAATTAAAATAGACGGCGTGACTCTTACGCTGGCTCACTGCGACGAGCTGAACTTGAGATGGGTAGGCCAGACCGATATGCTTTATCAGCTTCTGGCCTGCTGGCATGTGGAAAGCGACGGCGACTATCCCCTGAATCCCAGGCTGTGCGGCAAGCCCGGCGTCGGAAAAACCACGCTGGCTTATACGGCGGCATCCATGCTCGAAAGGCCCGTTTATTTATTCCAGG
>JAKPTH010000483.1 GCA_029571125.1 bacterium | reverse complement strand
ATTTCTTTAATATATTTATGCGTTTCTTCCAGATTTTCACAGTTAGTGCCTTCGCGCTCGAACAAATATGGGACGGCATCCACTCTGAAGCCGTCAACGCCGATATCGAACCAGAAAGAAATTATTTTTTTCATTTCTTCGCGCACTTCGGGATTATCGAAATTCAAATCCGGTTGATGGTGATAAAACCTGTGCCAGTAATATTTTTTACATTCATCGCACCACGACCAGTTAGACTGCTCGGAATCGGTGAATATAACCCGCGCTTTCGAATATTTATCCGCCGTATCCGACCATACGTAATAATCATGAAATTTCGACTGAGGGCCTTTTTTAGCTTCTATAAACCAGGGATGCCTGTCCGACGTATGATTTAAAACAAGCTCTATTAAAACTTTTATGCCGCGCCTGTGCGCTTCGTCTAGAAATATTATAAAATCCTTCAATGAACCGTATTCCGGATTGATGCCGTGATAGTCCATAACATCGTATCCGTCGTCGCGCCCGGGCGAAGGATATATAGGAAGCAGCCACAGACAGTCAATTCCAAGATCCTTCAGATAGTCGAGCTTCGAAGTCAAGCCGAGAAAATCGCCGCGCCCGTCGCAGCTGGAATCTTTAAAAGCTTTAATATGCAGCTCGTATATAATGGCGGTTTTATACCATAAATTATCCATAATATACCACCACACTTTATAAGGATTTTTTTATATTCACTATTTATTCTTACTTTTATAATCGATAATTTTCTGCAAAAGGCTTTTTTTACGAGGTGCCGGCTTTACGTTTATATCATCCATTTGCTCTCCGAGGTTCACATCTATCGATTCCGACTTTTTCAAAAGCAGCACCTGCGAAGGATAAATGCTCCTGTGCCCGCTCATAAAAAAACTCACCACGCACGCTACCGAAGCATAAGGCGCGATAGCGGCGCCGAATATTTCCATGGCCATTATGCTCGCCGCGATCGGAGTATTGGCCGATCCGGCAAGGACCGCGACGAAACCTATCGCTGAAAAAGTAGTTACGTCGAGCCCCGTCAGCTGAGCGAACAGCATTCCAGAAGTGGCGCCTATGAAGAATATAGGAGTAACGACTCCGCCGCTTCCTCCAAAACTAAGGGTTATTGAAGTGAATAATATTTTTGCCATAAAGGCGTACCATACGACTGCGCCGCCGTTCAGGTAAGAATAAATAACGCCTGAATTAAAACCCATATAGTCGAAGGCATACCAGATATTTTTTTCACGCGGAAGGCAAGAATCTATAGTCTCGATCCCCAACCCCAGAAATTGATCCGAAAAAATAAAAGTAAGACCTACTAATATAAAACCACCCAATATTGCCTTATACTCTTTTTTTAATTTTATTTTTAAAGATAAATTCGCGAATAAATTCATAGTCTCTATGAAAATAATCGAACATATGCCGAAAAATATCCCGGCCAGAACGACTTTCAAAAAAAACACTTCGCTGAATACCGGAACGAAATTCGCCGAATGCTTTGAATAAACGATTCCAAGGGCTTCCGCAACCTGATAACTTGTAATTCCGGAAATAAAAGACGGAAGAAGAACATCGTAAAGCATTGTCCCTACGAAAAGCACTTCCACCCCAAATATCGCTCCAGCCAGAGGAGTTCCAAATACCGAAGCGAAACCTGCGCTTATCCCGCATATAACTAGTTTCCGCCTGTCATGGCTGTCGAACTTAAAAACATTCGCGAAATATGAAGCGAGACCCGCTCCTATTTGAGCGCAAGGCCCTTCTTTTCCGGCCGAGCCTCCGCAGGCGATAGTTACTATAGTAGCCAGCAGCTTTACCGGGACGACCATTAAATCGATATTGCTGTCTTTTTTATGAATCGCCTCGATTACCTTTTCGGTTCCATGTCCCTCCGCTTCTGGAGCTAAATATTTTACCAGAAGAACGCTTATCAAAAAAGCCAGAGGAAGCAAATAGTAATAATAATCGAACTGGCTCCTGAATGATATGCTCCAGTTCAATATCTTAAGAAAAACCGCCGCCGCCGTCCCTACTATAACTCCTATTACGGTGGACAATAAAACCCACTTCGATATACTGAAAAACAATATCGTCTCTTCCGCTACTTTGTTTTTAATGAACATTATCTTAGCCTTCTTTACTAAAAAAAATTTTTTTAACGCGTTTTAAATATTATAACGCATTTAATTCATAGCTTAAAACATTATATCGTTTTTAAATTTTAATTTTATAATTATTTAATAAAGTTTTTTTCGAACAATACGGAATTTTCAAAAAACGAAAGTTCTTCGAGAAGCGCGTTGACATCAGAAAAGCCGTACAGGCAATATCTCGCGTTGGAACGCTCAATACCCACTTTAACCGAATAAACCGTTTCAGGAAGCGCCTTGAAAAGATCTTCATCAGTAACATCGTCGCCTATGGAAAGTATGAAATCAGGCTTGCGCTCCACTATAAAATACATTCCGCCAGCTTCCTTACTCACTCCGGCACACCTTATTTCAAGGGCTTTTTTACCCATTAGTATCTGCAGCTCTTTATTCGCCGTCAACTGAATCAAATCGTCACGCAGCTCGCTCACCCTCAAAACGCTTAGTTCCGGGTCAGACCTGCGGTAATGAAAAACCAGCGCAAATTCTTTTTCCTCCACAAAAGACCCCGGAAGCCTGTCGGCGCACCTTTCGAATATCTGCATTATGTGAGGCTTCCAATCGTTTTTAAGCGGCTTCAACGCCTTCCATTCGCCCCTTTTTTCGCGCACCCATGCTCCATGCTCTGCTACCAGACTTACTTCTATGCCTTCAAACCATTTTTCCAGCGTCCGCCGTTCCCTGCCGCTTATTATAACGACTTCATTTTCAGAGATGGATGAAAGCTTTTTCAGAGTCTCTATAAGCTTAGCGCCAGGTCTGGCTTTCTCAGGGCTGTCGGCGAAAGGAACCAGCGTTCCGTCGTAATCGAGAAGCAAAAGCCTGCTTGCCGCGCTTATATATTTTTCAACCATATCTTTTTTTAAAGCTCCTCTTAAAAGCCTTGTCTCCAGCTTCGAACGTTCAGAACGAACGGAAATCAATTTTTTTATAAAATCTTCCGCCCACCTGTTTATATCATACCTTTCAAGCCGCTTCTGCATCTGACGGTTTCTTTTTATCTGCTCTTCGCACGGAATTTTAAGCGCCTCATCCATGGCCGATGCCATTTCAT
Organism: bacterium; assembly: GCA_029571125.1. Lineage (GTDB taxonomy): Bacteria > Muiribacteriota > UBA9980 > UBA9980 > UBA9980 > UBA9980. The sequence goes on along the minus strand of JAKPTH010000483.1, from coordinate 2,208 downwards.
CTATATCGTTAGGGTTCACCTGTATCGCTTCACCCATTTCACGCGCCGCGCCAGCCGTTTCACTCAATACTAGAACGCCACGCCCATCGGCTTTAGATGCGACATACTCCTTCGCCACAAGATTCATTCCGTCACGCAACGGAGTGACCAGGCATACGTCGCTTATAGAATAAATAGCGGCGAGCTTTTCAAATGAATATGATTTAAATTGATAAATTAACGGCGTCCAGCCTGCATTTCCAAATTTAGCGTTAATTTTGCCGGCCATTTCGTCGATCTGCTTTTTCATGGACATATACTGGTCCACGCCGGTGCGCGAAGGAACTACGAGCGATAAAAATGCCACACGCCCGTGCCATTGCGGATAAAGTTCTAAAAAAAGTTCATATGCTTTGAGCCTGTTTATAATGCCTTTAGTATAATCGAGCCTGTCGACCGAAAGTATTATTTTTTTTTCTCCTAAAGCGGTCTTAAAATTATCTATCTCTTCTGCCACGCCTGGTTCCCGAGCCGCGGCATTAAATTTTTTATAATCTATCCCAATTGGAAAAGTGTCCGCTACCGACTCATGGTTTTCGCAATCTATAGCGCCCAGGTTATGCTCATGACCCAGCATTCTCATAACGCAGCGTAAAAAATATTGCGTATAATCGTGAGTGTGGAACCCGGTAAGATCGGCGCCGAGAAGCCCTTCCAGTATAGAATTTCTCCATTCCCTCGGAAGCAGCCTGAATACCTCGAACGACGGAAACGGTATGTGATGGAAATACCCGATCGCCGCCTCCGGCATCCTTTTTCTCAACATCGCCGGCAGCAGCATGAGCTGATAGTCGTGTACCCATATTATATCATCCGGACGAGCCGCTTCGAGTACCGCGTCGCAAAAAGCTTCGTTAACGCTTATATACTGGTTCCACTGCTCTGAAGAATAATTCGCGAGCATCGGAAAGTAATGGAAAAGAGGCCATATAGTTTTATTGCAAAAACCCAGATAAAACTTATCCATGGCTTTTTCTGAAAGAAAGACGGGATGACTGTTGTATTTTGAAATCAATTCCGAGCTCACTTCGGCTCTTTTATCCGCGCTGATCGCGCTTCCCGGCCATCCTATCCATAAATATTCCGAAATTTCAAAATTACGGCTTTTCATCGATTCCAGATAAGAAGAAAGCCCCGTAGCAAGCCCTCCGGAACTTTGCTTGTAAATTATCTTATCGTCTTTTTCTTCAACGGTAAGGTTCAGCCTGTTAGAAACTACTATAAGCCTCATAACAACCTCCTTTCGTTTCCCCGGCCGAAATCGGCCCGCCGATCACATTCCAAGAAGCCAGGCTAAAACGAATAAGACGACGCATACGCCCACCGCCAGATATATCCTGTCAAAATGAACATTAGAAATATCCCCGCCGCCTGACGTTTCATTTATACCGCCGTTTTCAGAAGCTCCGGACACTTTTTCACCGTCATGCATTTTCATTTCACACCTCCGCCTATTTTTATTAAAAATTAAATTTATCTCACGTTAATATGTTTTCCTGATAAGACCATCCTGGCGCCGCCGCTAAAACAGTTAGTAACTAAAACTTTCAGAAAAGGCTTGAAAAAAAGTATATCGTCGTCCGCCATATCGAATTTTTCATTTCCTAATTCAATTTTGACTTCACCGCAAACCATATACATAAATCTCATTTCATTGCAGCTTTCAATGATATTTACCGGTTGCTTACTGATTTCAAAACTTTTTCCGGCCGCTACTTCAATTCTAAACAACTGCATGCCGTAATAATACATGAAAGGATTGATGTCGAACAAACTTACTCCCGCCGGCGTAGATTCAATTTTAGCGGCGCAATTGCTTTTCGTGAATACAAAATTTCTTTTTTCAACCTGTTCGAAAAAATCCGATAACTCAACGCCGTAATAGTGAAGAATTGACTCAAGCGAATTAATCGAAGGATAAATTTTTTCGTTCTCTATTTGAGAAATCAGACTGGCCGTAACATTGGTATTACGAGCCACTTCGCTTAATGTAAGCGATTTATCGTTTCTGATCTTTTTTAAAAAATATCCTATATTCATGACGCCCGCCTTTACTAAAAAGTACGATTATACAAATATTTTTTAAACCCTTCATTAAATTTAATTTTAAATTATTTTTACGTATAATTTAATTATAATTTAATTTTAAATATTTGTCAACATTTTTTT
>JAKPTH010000467.1 GCA_029571125.1 bacterium | reverse complement strand
GAAGACGCGATAAGAATAATCGACGAATTGCTCGAAAAAGGCCTTAAAGAAGAAGACCGCCACGTCATGACAAGAGCGGGCGTAGGCGCCGGAGCGGTGGAAGTTCCACGCGGAACGCTCTATCACGAATACGAATACGACGACAACGGCTATATCGTCAACGCGAACTGCATCATCCCTACCGGCCAGAACCTCGCAAACATCGACGCCGATATGGAAAAGCTCGTTCCCGAAATACTTTCGAAACCTAAAGAAGAAATAGCCCTCACGCTCGAAATGCTCGTGCGCGCTTACGACCCCTGCATATCTTGCGCCACGCACATGCTCGACGTTAAATTCATCAACGAATAATTATATAATCAGGCGGATGCCTGGTTTATAAAAAAACCGAACAACGGGGAAAAATAACAGGCCGACGCCTTTATTTCTCCCCGTTTTCCTTTTTGCGTAAAACTTTATTCCTCCGGCCGGAATTTAACATAAAAACTGCTTTAAAAAACATTAAAATTGTTATATAATAATATCTGCTCGATAAAAAAACATACTTAACACATATAAAATTACGCGGAGGTACATAATGACAAATAACAGAATAGAAATAGAGATCACCAACCTTCAGAACGCCCTGAACCTGAACGAAATAAAAGCCTGCCAGACGCAGGTTTCAAAATATCACAAGGCGCTTCACGATAAAACGGGCGCCGGCAACGACTTTCTGGGCTGGCTTGACCTTCCCTCGAAAACGGAAGATAAATTTATAGACGAAATCGAAGCCCTGGCCGCCAGAATCAGAAAAGAAGCCGACGTGTTTTTATGCGTGGGCATAGGCGGCTCTTATCTCGGCGCAAAAGCCGTCAACACCGCCATGAACGAATTTTTTAACGATAATTTCGAAAAAGGCGCACGCAAAAACCCCGTAATAATATTCGCGGGCCAGAACCTTTCGGCCGATTACATGAACTCGCTTTTTAAATACCTGGAAGGCAAAAGCGTTTATGTAAACGTGATATCTAAATCAGGCACCACTACAGAACCCGCAGTCGCATTCCGGGTAATCAAAAAATTTATGGAAGATAAATACGGCAAAGACGTTAAAAACAGAATAATAGCCACCACCGACAAATCCCGCGGCGCCCTTAAAAAGCTCGCCGACAGCGAGGGTTATAAAACTTATGTAATTCCGGACGACGTGGGCGGCCGTTTTTCAGTGCTCACGCCAGTCGGACTTCTCCCGATAGCCGTGGCCGGACATTCGATCAAAAAACTCGTCGAAGGCGCAAGGAGCTTCGAAAATCTCACCGGGTGCGACGATATTATGAAAAACCCCGCTTATATGTACGCCGCCTGCCGTTATCTGCTTTATAAAAAAGGATTCACGGTCGAGCTTTTGAGCAACTTCGAACCCGCGCTGCATTACGTTTCCGAATGGTGGAAACAGCTTTACGGCGAATCGGAAGGCAAGGATAAAAAAGGCATATTCCCCGCCTCCGTTGATTTTACAACGGACCTTCACAGCATGGGCCAGTACATCCAGGACGGCGAAAGAAAGCTTTTCGAAACCTTCCTCATGATCGAAAAAACCACAAAATTCGATATTCCTACGGACCCGGCGAACCTCGACGGGCTCAACTTCCTCGCCGGCAACGACCTTTCACACGCCAACAAGATGGCTTACGAAGGCACGCGCCTCGCCCACCTGGAAGGCGGAGTGCCAAATATGACCATAACGCTTCCCGAATTAAACGAATATTACCTCGGCCAGCTTATTTACTTTTATGAAAAAGCCGTTGCCATAAGCGGTTATATGATCGAAGTCAATCCGTTCGACCAGCCCGGCGTGGAAAGCTACAAGAAAAACATGTTCGCTCTTATGAAAAAACCTGGCTTCGAAGCGGAAACCGAAAGACTTAACAAAGTTCTCGCGGCGGCTAAAATCGTAAAAATATAACGGCATAAAGTTTAAAACGCCTGCAATAGCATTTATAACAGCATAGTTTATAAAAATTGACTTCAGGAGAATTCGAACGATGGATTTCAAAAAATGCCCCGGCTGCGGAGCGGAAATCGAGCTGGACAATAATAAATGTCCGGTCTGCGGCAGCGCAATCGCAGACAGCTTCGGCGGCCGCATAGAAGAATCGGACAAAAATTCCGACCGGCAGACGCAATTCTCTAAAAAAAGCGCGTTCGCCACTTCCGGTGCGGTTTCATCCCGGCAACAACCGTATCTCAACAATACAGCTCAGGCGTATGAGCATAACGCAAAGCCGCCGATTTCCGTCGGAACGGCCGTCATAATAGGAGTTCTAACCTTAGCCGGCCTGGCTGTGGCATTCGTCGTTTCATGCGTGGCGGCATTCATCGGAGGAGCGCAAATTATAGACAGCCTCGGACGGCCGCGCCCCGAAGAATTTGTTATGCCCATCGTTTTTGGCGGATTCGCATTCATTGTCGCCTCGAGCTTTTCAGGCCTGGCTATCGGCTATAACGCCGGAGCGTATATATGCATGGCCGCCGGCACCACCAAAGGCCGCATATTAACCCTAATACCGATGCTGACTATGGGCGGATATTATCTTGCATCCTTCACGGCCGCGCTCGCAGTTAGTTTTCTGGGGTTTGCGGCAGGCGGACGGTTTATTTTTTCTCATACGATATATTATTTTAATATAATATTGTGCATCTTAATCTGCGGCTATATCACCAATCGCGTATTCAAGCCCGAAGAGTAAAAAACCGCCCGTTCACATTTTTTAGACTATTAAAAATATAAAAATCAAAACGGAGCTGAAATGACTGACAAATTAAAAAAATTAAATAATGGCAAAGTGGAAAGGCTATTAAATTACTGCCGGCAAAAACCGCTTCTTTTCGACGGCGCGATGGGAACGCAAATCCAGGCTCAATGCCCCGATCCGGCTTTATTTTGCGGTTACGAAGGCTTCGGCGAACAACTGAACGTTACGGCGCCGCATATCATCGAAAATATACACCTTAATTATCTTAAAAGCGGCGCGGGAGCAATCGAAACCAATACCTTCAGCGCCAACGGCATCGTCATGGGCGAATACGGAATCGGAACTAACGATAAAATCTATGAAATAGCAAGACTTGGAGCGGAAATAGGCGCCGGAGCGGTAAAAACTTTCGCCGCCAAAAATCCGGGCGATTATTTCGTGGGCGGCTCTATTGGCCCTTCCACGAAACTGCCGGGCCTCGGCCACATAGGCTTCAAAGACATGGCGGAAGCTTACAGGCCCCAGGTGGAAGGACTCATGGACGGCGGAGCCGACATCCTGCTGGTGGAAACCTGCCAGGACATACTGCAGGTTAAATGCCTGCTTTACGTTATAGGCGAGATTTTCGAGAAAAAAAACTATGCGCTTCCGGTGATGGTTTCGCTCACTTTACAGCAGACCGGCTCGATGCTGGTCGGAACTGATATAATGGCCATAGCGGCTATTTTGAACGATTACAAAACGGTCACGTCGATCGGATTCAACTGCGCGCTCGGCCCGTTCGAACTTGAAAAGCACCTGGAGCTGCTCGCGCGCTCTACCGATAAATTGGTTTCCGCCATGCCTAACGCCGGGCTTCCCGAAAACATCAACGGCAAAACCGCTTACCGGCTTACGCCCGATGAATTCGCCGGCTTTATTTCCCGGTTCGTTTCAAAATACGGAATCAACATCGCCGGCGGCTGCTGCGGAACCACGCCCGCACACATCGCTAAAGCCGCAGGCGCGCTCAAGGAAGTCAAGCCCGCCGCGCGCGCGAATAAGGTCGAACCTTCCGTGGCCAGCGTTTATAATGCATGGACAAAAAAACAGGAACCGCGGCCGTTCATAATAGGCGAACGCACCAACGCCAACGGCTCGAAAGCGTTCCGCGAACTTCTGCTTAAAGACGACTACGACGCCATGCTCGCTGTAGCCAAAAACCAGCAGAACGGCGGCGCGCACGCCATAGATTTATGCGTGGCTTACGTCGGACGCGATGAAAAAAAAGACATGCATGAAGCGTCGAGACGCTTCGCTTCCACCGTAAATCTTCCGCTGGTGATCGATTCGACCAACCCCGACGTCATAGAAACCGCGCTTATGAACCACGGCGGAAAGTGCATAATAAACTCCATCAACCTGGAAGACGGCGGCGAGAAATTAAGAAAAGTGGCCGCCATGGCTATAAAGTATAATGCGGTGCTGATCACGCTTACTATAGACGAAGATGGCATGGATAAAACAGCCGATAAAAAACTCGCCGTGGCAAGACGTATTTACGATATATGCGTGAACGAATTCGGCGTGGCAGCTCACGATCTGATATTCGACCCGCTCACGTTCACCATAGGCTCGGGCGACGAAACGCTTAGAAACTCCGCCATGGAAACCATCAAATCTATAGCGGCCATAAAAAAAGAACTGCCCGGAGTTTATACTTCGCTGGGCGTTTCGAACGTGTCGTTCGGCCTGAAACCTAAAATCAGGGAAATTATAAATTCAGTATTTTTAAAACACTGCATAGAAGCCGGTCTTGATATGGCGATAATCAATCCCGCCGGAATTATAGCCTACCATAAAATCGACGGACCCGATCTCGAAATGACCGAAAATCTTATCTCCAACGTATGGCGTGACGGCAAAGATCCCCTGCTGGGGCTTTTAAATTATTTCGACAGAAAAATGTCCGAAGGCGCCTATGGCTCGGAAGCTTCTGCCAAAGAGGATTTAAATATCAGCCCGGCCGAAAGGCTCTCTAAAATGGTTATAGACGGCGACAGAAGCGGCCTTGAAGAAACCGTCGAAAAACTTTCGGATTCTATGAAGCCTCTCGAAATAATCAACGGCCCGCTTATTCTCGCAATGAAAAAAGTCGGGGAGCTCTTCGGGGCCGGTATTATGCAGCTGCCGTTCGTACTGCAATCGGCGGAAGTAATGAAACGCGCCGTCGGCCTTTTAGAAGCCAAAATGGAAAAATCGTCTTATGAAAAAGCTGGTAAACTCGTTCTGGCGACGGTTTCCGGCGACGTGCACGACATCGGAAAAAACCTGGTGGACATTATTCTCACCAATAACGGCTTCGAAGTTTATAATCTCGGCATAAAAATACCGGTCGAAGAAATGATCAACGCCTGCGAAAAAAACGGAGCGAACATTATCGGTATGAGCGGCCTTCTGGTTCGTTCCACGGAGATAATGCGCGAAAACCTCATTGAACTGGAGCGGCGCGGAAAAAAATACGACGTGATACTCGGCGGCGCCGCGCTTACAAGAAAATTCGCGGAAGAAGACCTCAGCAGGCTTTACAGCGGAAGAGTTTTCTATGCGGAAGACGCTTTCAGCGGACTGACTATCATGAAGAAAATATGCTCTAAAGACAAGACTGACAAAACGAACATAAGCAAAAAATCGACGGCTAAACCAGTAAACGCTATGATGAATCAAAAAATAACCGGACAGGCCGTTTCAAAAGTCGAAATGTGCCGCGAAATTCCCGCTCCGCCCTTCCTCGGCAGACGCATCATAAAAAATATAGACCCGGCGCTCGTCTACCCGTTCATTAACAAGACCACCCTCTATCGCGGCCAGTGGCAATATAAACGCGGCAATTTGCCGAAAGACGAATACGATAAACTTATCTCTGAAACCGTCGAGCCTCTTTTCGCCGCACTTACTGAAAATTGCCGCCAAAAAGGCATATTCGAGCTCAGCGCCGTTTACGGCTATTACAGATGCTCGAGCGCCGGCGAAACCGTTAAAATTTTCTCGCCGGAAAACGAAAGCCAGGTTATAGCCGAGTTCAAATTCCCCAGACAGAACATTAAAAACGGCCTCTCCATAGCCGATTTTATCGCCGGCGAAAAGTCGGGAATTAAAGACGTGATTGGATTACTGGCCGTAAGCGCAGGAAAGAAAGTCGGAGCAGAAATTAAAAAACTTTACGGCGGAGATAATTATAAAGATTATCTCCATCTGCACGGACTTTCGGTAGAAATGGCGGAAGCCCTTACCGAATATATGCATCTGGTTATAAGAAAAGAAATGGGTATTATAGATGAATCGATTCTCGATAACGAAGCGATAGTACGGCAGAAATACCGCGGATCACGCTACAGCTTCGGCTATCCTGCATGCCCCGATCTGAGCATGCAGAAAATACTATTCGATATAATCAACCCCGGCGAAATCGGTATCGAATTGACCGAAAATTTCGAAATGACACCCGAACAATCCACAAGCGCAATAATAATCCATCACCCGGACGCAAAATATTTTGCAGTATAACAATTTGTTAAAATAGTTTTTTTCTTTTTTGATAAGGGAAGGCGAGGTGCCAAAGGCCCCTCCCTTCCCTTAAAATCCCTTCCAACCCCGAATTCGCCTGACGCTTTATTCTTGTGAAGTGCCCGCTTTTCCGCCGGCACTTTAATTCAATAATTGCTTTTCGTCTGCCAAACTTCTCAACTGCAAAATATTCTTGCCAAATTTCTTTCTTCAACTTTTCTTTTTCTATATTCAGTTCTTCATTTCTATTCTTCTTATCTATTTTTTATTTAAATTGTTTTTCTTTCTTTCTTTTTCTTCCAGTTCTTCTTTTCTTTTTCTCTCTTTTTATTCTCTTTCTTTTTCTTTTTTTTTGCAGACGCGCGCATGCGCGCGTCTGCGCAGCAATAATGGCCTGCTTGTGAATCAGCACTAAAGTTTAATTAACAGGCATTATGGCTAATCAACTTTCATATGGTCAATAAT
>JAKPTH010000450.1 GCA_029571125.1 bacterium | reverse complement strand
CCATAAGGCACATTAATCTCCATGTGAGAGCCTATAATGGTTATTATATTTTTGTTTGATAAATGCCATTTCAAGAAATCAGCATAATCGCCTTCAAGCAAGGTATCACAGTTTGTTAAAATAAAAGTGCTTTTAATTTTTTCTTTTAATAAATATAACCCACCCACTGTGCCACAGTATTTTTTTTCTTCTATTAATTCTATTTCATATGGTTGTTTATTTTCACTAAAGTATAGCTTTATCATTTCCTTTTTATGATTTATTATAAGTTTAAAAGTATGGAATCCTTGTTCATAAAAACGATCCATAATAACTTCAATAATTGGCTTATTACCTAATGGTATTAATGGTTTGGGCAGGATTTTTGTAAAAGGGTCTAACCTTGTTCCTTTCCCGCCCGCCATAATTACAACAGGAAGATCTATCCTGGAAACGATTTCAGTTTTTTCGATGAAAAAATCGCTCCACCATACCGCATTTAAAATCCGGCCGTCGCCGTCGACAATCGGAATGCACTCGATAAGGCTCTGCTTCATAGTTTTTTTTACTTCGGCCGGATCGTAACCGGGCATAAGCGTGAGCGGATTACGGTTCATGACGCACGTTACGGAGGAAGAAAGCTCTCCATTTTTAAGTATCCAGCGCCTTATATCGCCGTCGGTGATAACGCCCAGCAATACCAGATCGGCGCCGGCTACGAAAATTATCTTCTGCGCGGATTCGTCGAGTTTCTGCATGGCGTCCCGCACGCTTTTTTCGGGAGATATTATAAATTTATTTATCGTGCTGTTTTTATATATAAGCAAACCGTCAACCAACCTTTTCGATTATGGACTCGCAAACGAAACGGATATCCGCGTCAGTTAAATTAACGCTGCATGGAATATTTACCACTCTTTCGAAGTAACGCATCGTTTTTTTCATAGGGCACCTCGGTTCTTTTCTATAAGGCTTCTGCAGATGGTTGGGATACCACAGCGGGCGCGACTCGATGCCCATGGTCTTCAAACGAGTTATCAATTCGCTTTTTTCTATAACGCCCGGATCGGTCAAAAGCGAATAAAACCAGTAATTGCTGAAAGAATATTCAGGTTCCGTAATCAAAGAAAACCCGGAAAACTTCGAAAAAAGCTTTGAGAGAAGTTTTTGGTATAACCCGAAGTTTTTCCTCTTGATTTCGATATAGGATTCCAATTTTTCGAGCTGCGCGCAGCCAAGAGCCGCCTGGATATTGGTAAGTCTGTAGTTGTAGCCGACGTTATCGTGAACGTAATTCAACGCGTCGTCTTTGGCCTGGGTCGAAAGGTATCTCGCGAAATCGGCGTCGGATTTTTTCTTGCAGGTAAGCATTCCGCCGCCGCCGGTAGTGATTATTTTATTTCCGTTGAACGAAAAGCAGCCGTAATCTCCAATAGTGCCGGTTTTCATACCTTTATAAGGGCCGTTTATATAATACGATCCCAGCGATTCGGTGGCGTCCTCTATTACCTTCAAACCGTATTTTCGGGCTATTTCCATAATGGCCGGCATATCGGCCGGATTACCGAAAATATGCACGGGTATTATCGCGCTGATTCGCCTTAAAGTTTTTTTATTGATTAATTTTTTATTTTTGTAAACGCAGTTTTTTTCTATAAAAGCGCTTAAAGATTCCGCGCTCATATTTAAATGATCGTCGCAATCTACGAATACCGGATGTGCGCCCACGTATTTAACGGTATTGACCGGCGCTATAAAAGTTATCGAGGGCGCAAACACTTCTTCGCCGCATTTAACTCCCGCGCAAATAAGCGCCAGATGCAGCGCCGCCGTGCCGTTAGACACCGCCACGCAGCTTTCGACGCCAAGATATCCCGCCAGCAGGGTTTCAAAGCGCTCTACATATTTTCCGGCCGAAGAAATCCATTCGGTTGCTATGCATTCGCTCGCATATTTTAATTCGTTGCCCTTGAGCGAAGGCACCGAAAGAGGTATATATCTGGCGACATTCGATGTTTTACTCATAAAATCAATATCTTTTCGCTTTATACGTTATAAATGTCCGCTTTATAATAATGCATATTGCTTTTAAACCATTCGATAGTTTCTTTAAGCCCTTCTTCGAAAGTATAAGGCGGAACGTAACCCAATAAATCAGAAGCTTTCCTTGTATCGGCAAGAAGCCTTTCCACTTCGCTTTTTTCAGGTCTCAGCCTTTCCGCTTCACATATAACCTTAAATTTAGCGCCGGTAAACGTTTTAATTAAATCTACGGTTTCGCCTATGCTGTATTCCTTGCCTGAAGCTATATTTATTATCTCGCCTATGGTTTTATCGGATTGCGCTATCTTAACGAAACCTTCCACGGTGTTTTTAACGTAATTGAAGTCGCGCCTGGGCGATAGCGCGCCGAGCTTAACTTCTTTACGCCCGGCGAGCGCCTGTACGATAACGGTCGGAATAACCGCGCGCATGGATTGACGCGGGCCGAAAGTATTGAAAGGCCTTATCACAGCCAGAGGAATATTGAAGCTGTTATAAAAACTCATAGCGAGCATATCCGCTCCGATTTTAGAAGCGGAATAAGGCGACTGCGGCTGCAGCGGATGTTTTTCATCGATAGGAACATATATCGCGGTGCCGTAAACTTCGGAAGTGGAAGTGTGCACCACTTTCGACACGCCGAATTCCCTGACCGCCTGCATAACATTAAGAGTGCCGGTCACGTTGGTTTGTATATATGAATCGGGGGCCGCATAAGAAAAAGGTATCGCTATAAGAGCGGCAAGATGAAACACTACGTCCGAGCCTTTTATGATGCTTCTAACGAAATCAGGATCTCTGATGTCTCCGGAGACGACCTGAATATTTTTAAGCGTTTTTTTATCGAGGCTGTCGAGCCAGCCCCATCTGTTAAAAGAGTTGTAATATGAAAGCGCCTTGACTTCCGCGCCCATCGCGCAGAGTTTTTCGGTAAGATGCGATCCGATAAAGCCGTCGGCGCCGGTGACCAGGACTTTTTTCCCTTTTAATTTCATAAACGTTCACTTCTTTTTATACGGTATAATCTTAACGCAAAAACCGTTTTAAATCTATAACCCATCCGGTATTGTAAAGATTATACCGCAATTTCTACATTTAGTCAATAGTCCGCGCAGCCAATAAAGTATGTATATTAAAAACCCGTTAATACTGGAAACTGCTCGATATTATTTCGTTAACGCCGTCGTCTTTTTCGTCTTTACGCGGCATATCGAAAGGAGTTATATGCGGGGTTATGAGCATTATCAATTCAGTATCTACACGGGTTTTAGACACGTGAGAAAACAGCCTTCCTAAACGTGGTATATCGCCGAGCAGAGGGACTTTAATGGTTTCTGTGCGTTCGTCCTGCTTTATTATTCCTCCGAATACTGCGGTATTGTTATCTTTCAGTCTCACGATGGTATCGGTTTTACGCGTGCCGCGATGTATCTGGCCGTCATCGGTGACATCCAGAAGCGACGATACCTCTATATTTAAATCTATCGTAACTTCGGTATCCGAATGTATTTGCGGCTTGATGTTGAGTTTTATGCCGACATCTTCTTTTTTATAGCGTTTTACCGGCAGATAAGATATGTTGGATATGACGTTCTGCAGAGCGGTGTTATTCGCGGTGCCATTAGCGCCCGTTAGATAGCTTAACGGGTTGAAAACGCCGCCGCCCGAAGAATTATATCCGCCATAGCCGCCATTATTATAACCGTTATTATTGTAGCCATTATTGGTGCCGTTATTGTTATTATTGCTGCTTCCGCCGTAAATATTGTTGTTTGACGGAAAATAAGTAGCGCCGTTAGTAGCCATTACATAATCGTAGTACGGAACTGGAATTTCTTCACCTATCAAAGTGGAAGCCTGCTTATTATTCACGACGAGCAATCGGGGGCTGGCAAGAACTTTAGCCTTGTTATTATTCTCGAGAAATTCCATTGTGGCGTTGACGTTTTCCACTTTTAATTTTTTAGTGAGGTCCGCAAAACCTATCGCCGTGGCGGTTTTAATCCCAAGGCGCGAAAGGCCGTCACGCTGAACTTCGACAAGTTTCACCTCTATATCTACCTGCCTTACGCCGCGATCGATTTTTGTAATTAAATCTTCCAGCGTTTTTATGTTTTTTGGCGTATCATAAACCAGAAGGCTGTTCGTACGGCTGTCGATACTGAAATTACTCGTGCTGAAAATGTTTTTCAACTCGCCCGAGTTATTTATCAAAGCAATAATGTCTTTCGGATCCGAGTTTTTAAAGTTGAATATTTTTTTGACTTTCTTTTCGTATGTATCCTGATTTTCTTTTTTTGTTATTACATAGGTGCCTTCGTCTATCTTTACGACTAAATAATCATACATTTTCGCCAGAAGTTTCATCGCGTCGAGCAGCTTCATTTTATGTACGTAAAAGCTGACTTTCTGTTCGCCCGGAATATCCTTATCGATAACGACGTTAATATTAGCCATTTCCGATATAGTTTCAGCTACTTCCCTGAAAGTCAACTCTTTGAATTTGAGTTCGACTTCCATTTCTTCAGAATTAGTCCTGCTGATAATCGTAATGCAAGTTTCATCTACCGTATAATTAAATCCGTTAAATTTAAATATACCCTCGAGCAGTTCATATAAATTTCCCTGAACATGCGCCGTTATTTTCCCCGACGCCGTATTTTTTATTACGACGTTCATTTTAGTTTTTGCGGCGAATTTTTTTACGACTTCCTCAACGGGCATATTATCAAAATGAAATTCGTGCCTTATCGAATCGTCGGTTAACATGTCGTTATATTTTTTTACGGTTTCATTCGTAGGCGCTTTCGGCGATCCGAGTTCCACGTTTCCGGCACCGGACCTTATATTTTTATAAAAAGTGAAAAATATTTCGTTCGAATTTTTAAACACTTTATAATCTACGGCCTGCGACAGAACGAAAACAGCCCGCGATACTTTCGGATTTTCCTTGATTTTAGATATCTGAATGACATTAATGCCGTATTTTTGAACTTCGACGACCGAAGCGAGCTTCTTAACATCTATATTCAAAAGATCGCATATGATTACGCTGCCCTTCGCTTCGTTGCGCACGTCGATATCGCCAGATTGTAAAGGCGCATCGCTGACGAACGCCACTCTGAGGCCTTCGGGCGTTTCGTTGATGCTGATTTTAGAAATCGTATCGAACGAAAGCGCCAAGGCGTTAGTAATAAAAAATGTTTGCTGCATAAAAACCGCAAGCACAAAAAATGAAAATAGTAGAAGGATTGTCCTCCCTCCCGAGCCGATCAACGAGATTCTTCCTTTGTTTTCCGTCATATTTACCTCGCTTTTATTATTAAAAATTAACGCTTTAAAAATATTAATGTTATAAATTTACTTTATGAATTCAAAAACTATCTTTTATTAAACTTTTATAAGCCTAGACATCGACAGAACCGGCAAATAAGCCGCAAACAATATCAAACCTACTATTATTGCAAGCGTAACTATTACAATAGGTTCCATCAACCGCAAAAAAGTGTTAGTCGCATAGTCAAGCTCTTCTTCATTGAAACGTACTATATTTTCAAGCATTTCATATAAATTATTTGATTTCTCCCCAACCCTTAACATGCTTATCGTAAATGTAGGAACGTATTTCCCCTTTTTAAATGCCTCATAAATAGATTGCCCGTTTTCAATCCGCTCGCATACCATGGCTAGATCTTCTCCTAGTAAAATATTTTCAACAGTAGTCGTAGCCTCACGCATTGAATTTAAAAACGTATAACCCGAAAAAAACATTAAACTGGTACTTTTAACAAAATGAGTTATGTTATACTGAATTACCAGTGTGTTTATTAAAGGCATCTTTATTTTAATTCCATCCATAAATTTCTTTCCAAATTTAGTGGCGACAAATTCAAAGTACAATATTATTGCAACCACCACTCCACACAGAATCAACCAAAAATTATCACGGCTGAATTGGCCTATGCTTAATAAGATTTGAGTCGGCATTGGTAATTCGCCTTCAAGCGATTTATATATTTCTTCAAATCTCGGTATTAAAAGCGTCACTACATATGTTACCAGAACGAATATAAAAAAAATCAAAAATGCCGGATAGGTTAGCGCATCGCGAAGTTTGCGCCTGAATTCTATTGTTTTTTCAAGATAGTTAGTTATTCTCGAAAAGCTTTCAAACAGCTGCCCGGACAACTCGCCAACTTTTATAAGGTCGATAAATAATTTCGGTATATACTTTTTATGTTCGTCGAACGCCATATAAAGCGACATACCGCCTTCGACCTGGCTTTTCACCTTAAGTATCAGATTTTTCAAAG
>JAKPTH010000401.1 GCA_029571125.1 bacterium | reverse complement strand
ATACACCGAAAATTATTCGGGCGGAAAGTTCAGCGTCACCATAATAGACGTTCCGGCTTTAGTTCAGAATTTCGGGGCGGATTTCAAGCTCGTGGAATATCTCGGCGTGCTTATGTGGTCCGCCGGCCACTATAAAAACGCTTCAAAATATCTTTTGGCCAGATATGTTCCTTATTCACAGTCTTTAAGGATGTTTAACTATAAAAAAGTGATAAGCCCCGAAGAAGATTTTGAGTACGTCGATATAGAACTGAATTAATAAAATTGTAAAGTGGGCTGAAAATGTTAATAAGAACGAAAAAACGCGGTTATACGCTCGTCGAACTGCTTATGTATACGGCCCTTCTTGGCCTCGTGATGTCTTTTATAGCGCTTATTTTCCGCCATATGCTCTGGCGCGACAGGCTGGAAAAACACCTCGACGACCATCTCAGGCTGAAGGCGGCTTTCGATATGGTTTGCGACTCGCTTAAAAACGGCGCGGAGATAATAAGACCTAAAAGCGGAACGGTAAGCTCTAAAATAATACTTTTAAAAAACGACGGCACATACGAAAAAATAGGCATGTACAGCGTCGGCGGCTCCCTGCGCTTCGTTCTTCGCCAGGCTAAATCCCTGGATGCTCTCGAGCCGGAAATCGATTATGAAACTCCGGCCGCCGTATACTCCAAATATGTAACTAAATTTTATGCGGCCCGTCCCATGTATAACCACATGCTCGTTAAAGCCTCTTCCGAAAACAATTCCGTTATGACGGCTCTTAATCTCGATTCGCTAAAAATACCTTCGGATATATCCTATCACAAGGATTATTACCGCGAATACCGCGACGAATTCAAGCATCAAAATTATATAATAAATATTTCCGAAAAATTGAGTTCGGCTTATTCAAAAGAAAAGGCCGCGCTGAACGCCGCGCTTATGAACCGGAAATCCGTAAACGCTTTCATGGCTTCTTTCGACGCCAGGTCCGCATCGCCTAATATATTGAAGTCAAAGGCCAGGCTTAAAGACTTCATCAGCGAAAACGGGTCGAATGAAATCGGCCGCATTTTATTTTACACGGCTTATCTGATCGAAACGGCCAGCGAGGAAATAAGGCTTGCCAATACTCGAAACAGGCTCGTGGTAGCCGATAAAGATATATCCGGAACTCCGGCGGACCTTTTCGGGACGGAGACTGTTTCCGAATACGGAGTTTACGCCCAGAAAATATCCGCGGGAAAAAGCGGCGGAGCGCTGATCGCGCCCGACTATAAAACGATGCTTTATGAATTGAAGCGCGTATGCGAATACAACAAGGCGGCGCTCATGACGCAGATGGGCATAGCGACGCCCTATACCGGAAGCATTCTCGACGAGCGCGGAAACGCGGTAAATGTGATAAACATGCATTACGGCAAGACGGTGCCTCTCGCTGTTAGCGACATCGATTTATTTTCAGAGATCGAGCGCTGCCCGGAATTCAATTCTCCCGATTCGGTTTTTAGTTCGATTTATCAGCTCATTGATTCGAAGCTTCCTTATATCGGCGCCGATAAAACTTTCGCCGAAAACCTCGACGCGCTTATTTACGCCACTAAAAACATAAAAAAAGTTACGGTATATTCAAATAAAGTAGACATATTCGACCATAAAGTTAAATTTCCGGTCATGGTTTTTGTTAACGGCCGCAGCTTCGATCTGGCCTTTTTTATAAGGCGCGCGGCGGAAATGGCCCTCGCCGAACTGCCGGATATGTCTAAAAGCATACCGATCCCTATTTCTGCCAGATAAACGGC
>JAKPTH010000389.1 GCA_029571125.1 bacterium | reverse complement strand
GCCGTTTCTATCTTTGAAAACCTTGTCGTTGATGTCGAAATTCAATTTTACGCTCGCGCGGTTCGACGATTCCAGAGAGAACTGAGTGAGATTGGCGTCGTTCGTAGAAAGATAAACGGTCTGGTCCAGCGCGATTCTTTGCTTTTCGCCTTCGTTTAATATCCTCATATAATTGATATTGAACTTCATGCGGTTATAAGCGCCGACCGGAACGTCCGAAGCCATCGCTACGACTTCGCCGTCTTTAATAAGATTAAGCAGATTGATTTCCTTAGGCTCGGTAAAAAGAACGTATTCCTTGCCGTCGGTCGAATAGATCGACATATCGGAAATACTTACGTAAACGTCGTCCGGCCTGATTTTAATCAGAGTGCCCGAAGCCGTGGTATTATTAGTCGTCGAAGTGGTTTCGGTGATGGTGGTTCCGCTTGCGCGTACGGGAGCGTTTGATTTGGGGCTGTGAAGGCCGCCGGCGATAGAACTGGTGTTTATCATTTTCACCACGATCGAAGCGTCGTTAGGGACTAAATTAGAAAAGCCGTAAGGCGTTCCGTAGGAATTGCCGCATCCGACGCTTGCGAGCATTAAAGCGCCGCCTATAAGCAATAAAGCCGCAACGCTGAAAACATAAGTTTTAGAGCTCTGGTACATATTATCCTCCGATTATATATAATAAATTTAAAATACAGGGTAATGAAAATCGTATTTCAACTTTACTAAAATATCGGATTAACTTTGAAAAGTTATAGCACTTTTAATAAAAAAAACATAAATTTCCGGCTTTAATAAATACGCGGACCGCCCATGTTAAAGGCGGACCGCGTATTATCATTCCCGCGATCAGCGGGAGTTATTATTTTTTTATTCCTGCGCGAAAGGTCAGTTACCGGTGATCGGCGCCGGCGTTTTGGCGTCGCTTTTTACAAGAGTGGCGATAAAAGCCTCGAATATCGAATTGACAAAATCTCCGGTTTCTTTTTCGGCTTTCGCAAGTTCAAAAACGATGAATACGCTTTTTTCTTTCTGTTCGATTTTCATGGTTTGCTGAAGCTTCAACATGAGCAGGAGGCCGTTTTTTATGAAATTGAAGCGTTCCGCCGCGACTTTCGTCTTGTCGATAACGCCTTCGGTCATCCTTTTCGCGTTATATGAAATCTGCTTGAACCCGTTGTCCATAAACTCTTTTGCGCTAACGGCGCCTTTCGCGGCGTCGTCTTTGGTTTTATAGATATATTTAAAAAGCAGCTCCGAACCAGAAGCGGCCGCCACGAAACCTTCTAGCCCCGAAAAGACCGCCTGTTCCTTATTTATTTTAGCGATGGAAGTGGCGAGTTCGGATAAAACGGCGGGCAGCTTAACGGTAAGCGTGAAGTTTTTGCCGTTCGCTTCGGCCGCGTTTATTTCTCTTTTGAAGAATTCGTCGTTTTCCACGTTGTTTTTTTCTTTGGCGGCTATCAGAGAGTTGATGGATTTGATTTCGGACGAATTTCCGTAAATGAGGAATTTTTCCGAAGGCATGGCCAGATAAACGTCTTCGTCGAGCTTGAACATTTTTATATTTTCAAGCGTTTCGGATTTGAGTCCGGCTGCGGTCAATTTGCCTTCTATTTCTGATATTTTAAAATATCCCTCGAATATAAAAGCGCCTTCGGGGTTTTTACCGGCCTTATAATTGGCGATGTTAGTAAGCACGGCCGTAAAAGAATTAATATCCTTTAAAATATCTATGGAAGCGAGCGTTTTTATTTTTTCGATCTGGTCTTTAAACTGGGAGGCGATATTGTTTTTTTCCGCGAAAGTTCTGAAAGTTTTGATATCGAAGTGCATGAGCGCTTCGGAATTGGCCGGGCATAGTTTGAACGAATCGGGGGCCGCGTGCGCGCCCGATAAATTAAAGGCCGCTATCAGGTAAAATAAAATCGTTAAAACGCTTAATAGTTTAGGTTTTTGCATTTTTATCCCCTTTACTGAATTTTTTTATATTTTATCATATTTTAACTTTATTATCAACTTTTACTTATTTTTTACTTATTTTTTCCGCCTGCCCCCTTAAACTTTAAAATTTGATTTTTACGCCATTCTCTGTTAAAATATAATTAAGGCGATATAAAAACCGCGGGCTGAGGCAAAAAAAGCGAGGTCGGCTTTATGAGCAAGAAAAAAACTGCGATGCTATTATTTTTATTATCGATAGTTTTTGCCGCGATAACGCTTGGGGAGGATATTATGCATCTTTCAAAATCGTATCAGGCTTTAAGGCAGGAAATGGTAGAAAACCAGATAAAAGCCCGCGGAATAACCGGCGCCGCGGTGCTCGGCGCCATGCTCAAAGTCGAGCGCCACAGGTTCGTTCCTGAAATCATGAAACCGCTAAGCTACGGCGACAGGCCCCTTCCTATCGGCGAAGGCCAGACTATTTCCCAGCCTTACATAGTCGCGCTGATGACGGAGCTCATCATATGCTCCTCGATAAGCGGCGAAACAGCGATTAAAAGCGCCCCTTCCACGGCCGCGAAACGGCTAAAGGTCCTCGAAATAGGCACCGGTTCAGGATATCAGGCGGCCATTCTCGCGGAAATAGCCGCTGAAGTATATACGATAGAAATCGTAGAGCCGCTCGGCGTCCGCGCGCAAAAGCTTCTCGAAGAGCTCGGCTATAAAAATATTTACGTGAAAATCGGCGACGGATACAAGGGCTGGCCTGAAAAAGCCCCGTTCGACAGAATAATAGTGACATGCGCTCCGGAAGAAGTTCCGGACGCTCTTTTAGGGCAGCTCGCCGCGGACGGCGGCCGGATGATAATTCCCGTCGGCGAAGCGGGCGCCACTCAAAAACTCGTTTTAATAAAGCGCGAAGGCGATAAATATATACGCGATTTCATAACATACGTGATGTTCGTACCGATGGTCGGCCAAAAAGACGGCGTTAAATAAAAAGCGAGGCCAAACGAGCCTATTTAGTCGGCGCGGCGGACTCTTTTTTTGACGACGGCGGCGCTAGCTTCTGGCGGATATCGCTGTCGAGCTTACGGGCCATGGAAGACATGAACGCGTCGCCGGAATTTATTACGGCGCGAAGAAGCAGCAGCGCCTCCGCCGGTTTTCTGTCGAAATATTTGCCGAGCGCTTTATTATATAAAAGACCCGGATCGTTGCCGCAGCCGGTTATGCCCAATTCTACGACAGCGTCAAGCTGCGCGTAATTTTTTTTGACGTTGAGATAAATATTTGAAAGGTTCATATATGAAGGCAGGTGCTTATTGTTGGCGCTGATAGCCTTCTGATAGCTTTCTATGGCCCGGTCGAACTCTTCGCGCTCTTCGTAAATAAGCCCCAGATAGTAATGAGCCGCGTCGGAATCGCCGTAAAGCGAGACCATCTTTTCGAAAGTCTTCTTCGCGTTGTCCGAATAACCAAGATTATATTCCACCATCCCCAGCTTTTCGTAAAGCGCCTTAGCCTGCTGAGGCTGAACAGATTTTATTGCTATTTTGATATTTTCATCGAGGCCCTGATAAATCTGCATGCCGAAGAGAAGGTTGATATATGAAATCCGGCAGTTCAGATTCTCCGGCTCTAAATTTAAAGAGGTTTTATAGTATTTGACGGCTTCGAGGCCTCGGCCGGCTTCTCTGAGGGCTTCGGCGCATTCGAAATTCGCCCTGGCCAGCTGCGGATCGAATTCCAGCGCTTTTTCGGCCGCCGCTATGGCCTCGTCGTACTTTTTCATCGCACGGAAGGCTTTGGAAAGCCCTATGTAAGTTATATAATGAGAAGGATTCAATTCGAGGCAGCGGTTGTAAGCCTCCACGGCGGCCGGATACTCCCCGAGCGACGCCCTGGCGTTGGCGATGCCGAAGTAAGCGTAATATTTAGACTCCGGAGCTTTAACGCAATAGTCTAAAGCTTTGGTATAATTAGTAAGAGCGGATGTAAAATCGCCCTCGTAATAAAAACAGTCGCCGAGCCCCATCGCGGCTTCGGGGCAATCGCTTTCAAGCGTGGCCGCTATGGAAAACGCGGTTTTAGCTTCGGCCGCGCGGTTGAAATTTTTCAGCTCGATCTGGCCCTTTAAAATGCACGCCATGGTCGAAGATGAATTTTCCGACTGCCATGCCGCTATAACGCTCAAAGAATCTTCAAAAGCGCCTTTATTAATCAAGCCCCTTACTTTCTTGGAATATATCAGCTCTACGAAACCGCTTTGAACGGCGTCGTAGACTCCGCCCGTTTTAAGGGACCTTAAAGCGTCCAGCGCCGAATCGTATTTAGCAGCTTCTATAAGGCCTCCTATAATGGAGTAAACGTCTTTTTCGGCCCGCGCCGAAGAAGCTCCGCCGGGTTGGGAAGGCGCGGCCGCCTTGCCGGCCGCCATATAATATAAAATATTTACGAAAACCGCCGCGACGAAAAGAACGCTCATGCCGGCCACGAACGCCGCCGCCAGCCGGACGCCGTTTTTAACAGCATCGTCTTCGCTCCGCCAGAGCTTTTCGCGCAGGCTTTTCAAAACGCCGCCAGCGTCTTCTATGGCCGCCCGAGCCGCGATGACTTTATTTTCTTTTACGGCGCCGTCGATGCCTTTAATGGTTTTTTCCGCCGCCAGTCTAGCCTTCTTGTCGTTTTCCTCGAATTGCGGAACGAGCTTTTTCTTCAATTCGTTCACTGCCGCGTCTATCTTGGTTTTAATGCTCGAGTCGCCGCCGCCCGAATAAGACTCCAAAATCTCGAGCGCCTGCGCGTTGGCTATGGATCCCAGGGCGAAAATAGCCGAATCTTGCGTCCAGGGCTCTTTTGAGTTCAACATGTTTTTGAGCTTATCCATTATAAGCGATTTTGAAACGGTGTCTTTTTCGAGATACTTATATAAGGCTTTCGTTATATTGCCTTTTATTCGGTTATCTTCGTGCGAAAGCAGCTTGAGCATTTCCGATATTCCGTTTTCGCTGCCGAGTTCGTCGAGCGCCTCTACGGCGTTAGCTATCACGCGCGCATCGTTATGCGAAAGAAAAGGTATAAGATAGCTTTCATGGCCTCTGGATCCGACTTTGCCGAGCTTTTTAATTATGGTGGCTATGATGTATTTGTCTTCGGTAAGGTTGAGTTCGGAAACGAGGAAATTGGCCTGCAATTCGTCCGGAGAATCTGGTACGAGCTGAATGGCCTTTATTTTTTCGCGGACGTCGGAAGAAATAAAATCCTGTTTTTGGCCGGTTTCCGGCCTCGCTTCGTTATATCCGTCGAGGGCCTCGCGGGCCTTTTGCTCTTCGGCCTCTATCATGGCGCGAGTTGAAATTTGCGCCGAAACGGAACCGAAAGCTTTTTTGGCGTAATACCTCACGGCCGGATTCACGTCGTTGAGAAGATTTTTTACCGCCTCCAGAACGCTCATGTCGGCGCAATAGGTGGCTTCTTTCAGCCCTTCCTGGCGGACGTCCGCCGAAGAGTCCGAAAGCTTTTTTAAAATATCTTTTATTTTTTGCTGCTTATTGTTATCCTGCATAAATCCGCCGTTTTTTTACTTTTGCCGAACCGGGCCGGCTTTATTTCTGGCCCTTTATCGAACTAACGGCCTTTTCCGCGGCCTCGCGAAGAGCCGATTGGGCGTCTTCAAGTTCGATTACCTTTTCAAGGTGCAGCAGGGCTTCGTTTCGTTTTCCGCCGTTATAATAAGCCAGAGCGAGGTTATAATGCGCCCAGCTGAACTCTGCGTTTATGGAGATCGCTTTTTTCAATATGTCGATCGCTTCGCTGAATTTCCTCAGGTTCAGGTATAGATAACCCAGGTTATTCATGGCCAGTATGTGCTGTTTATCAAAAAGCAGCGCCAGCTTATATTCTGAAATGGCGCTGTCGTATTTTTTAATTTCGTCGTAGAGCACGCCCAGATTATAATGCGCGGAAGCAAGGGTGGGTTCGTATTCGATAGCCAGGTCGAAAGCGGTTTTTGCTTTTTCATATTCTTTACGGCCGTAATAGACCAGGCCGAGCTGATCGTATATAAGGGCTTCTTTGGGGCGTTTCGCGAGAAAGACGGTCAGCACGTTCGCCGCCTCGTCGAAGCGCTGCTGTATATAATAAGTTTTGGCGAGATTCACGGCCGCGTTGACATACGCGGAATCGATGGTTATGGCTTCTTTAAATTGAAACTGGGCTTCTTCAAGCTTGTTCTGAGCGAAAAGGAACGAACCGTAATCGTTTCTGACGGCCGCATAATTGGGATTTCGCTTAATCGATTCGGTATAAGATTCGAGCGCTTCGGCGTTGTTTTTAAGGCGCTCGTGACATATGGCCAGATTATAGAACACTTTAGAGGATTTCTCGAGGTTCTTGTTTCCTTTTATTTTATCGAAATATTCGACCGCTTTCTTATATTCTTTCTGGTAGAGGTATATGAGCCCCAGTTCGTTTACCGCGTCGAAGTTGGAACTATCCGCGCTTACGACTTCTTCGAATATCTTACGCGCTTCTTCGTATTTTTTTGCCATGGAATAAGCTTTAGCGAGAACCGTTTTGGATTCGTAATCGTCCGGCTTTATTTCGAGGGCTTTCTTTATGGCCGCTTCGGCGTTCTGCGGCGAGTTAAAAAGCAGATAGCAGCTGGCCAGATTATAAAAAGCCTCGACCGATTTAGGGTTGAGCTCCGAAGCTTTCTGAAACATTTCTATGGCCTTGCTCAGAGAACCGGACTTCATATAAATCAGGCCTATGTTTGAATACGCGCTGTCGTTGGACGGAGCGAGGTTTATTACCTTACTGAACTGTTCGAGCGCGAGATCGAAATTGTTTCTGAGCATATAAATATTGCCGAGATTATTGTAAGCGTCGGCATAGAAAGGATCGAATTCGATAACTTTTTTAAACATCTTTTCGGCGTCGTCGAATTTGGCGCTCTGGACGTATTCGACGCCGAGCTTGAAATATTCGTCGAGCGTGGAGCCCGGCTGATTTTGAGCAGCCGCGCCGTGAACGTCCGAGAACGTCACAAGAACCCAGATCAACGCTATCACCGCATTTTTCAGCGTAATATATTCATTCGCCTGCATATTCAACCTCTTTAAAATCGATTTTCTTTATTTTACATTAATAAAAAAGCAAAGTCAAGGTTTAAATTTAGCGATTCTATATCAGGCGGCGCTTAAACGCCTTCGCAGGCGGGAGTATTTAAAAATATTGCCGATTCCCTTTATCTTTACCTTAAAATTTGGTAAAATTATAAGTAGTGAATAAAATAGCTTTAAAGTTGGAGAAAAAGCATGCAGTTATTCAAAAAGACTATCGTTTACCGGAAAAACAATCTCAACGAACGCGCCATGAGCCTGGTCGAAATCTTGATAGCTCTAATAATCGGCGCCACAGCTTTTTTTCCGATAATAAAGCTTTTCCAGGAGGGCATCAAAGATTCGCTACATTCTTCCTCCTGGACGCAGGCGCGTGAAGTGGCTAAAAACAATATAGACATCGTGCTGGCACTTCCGTTCGGAAATATCGCCCGAGGCGACAACCTGATAACCGATAAGAACTCCGCGGCATTGTTCCCGCGCGTCGAAAAAATAAAGGGAGTGGATTATACCGTAACATGCAAAGTTCACGATCTGGTGCCGCTGTGCTCCATTTATACTTCCAACCGCTCGGGGGGCGGCGTAACCAATCACTACTGCATCAGCTCTAAACTCAAAGGAATTACAATCACTGTAAAATGGCAGGGCGTGGGCCGGGAGCTCGATTACTCCCTGGTCACTTTCAAATCCGACCTGACCGAAGGCACGAAGTCCGATATCTGGCAATGGGGCTTCCCTCAGTACCATTGATTGCGCCAACGGCGCTTTTGCTTTAATAAATAAATTAATTTAAGGACGGCAATATGATTACAGCGTTCACTCGCATAAAAAAAGCCATAGACAAACGAAGCGGATTCGTACTGCCGCTGGTCGTAGTTTTTCTGGGCTCGTTCTTTACGATGGCCACGATTTTCTATCTTTTCAATTTAAACCAGCGGCCCGTGGTAGATATACTCGACCGCTCGGCTTTCGCCGATTATATCGCTTCCGGAATGGCCGAAATATTAAAGCTTAAAGTAAAGGAATTTCCCGAGGAGTTCCGCGACACCATGAAATTGATAGAATTCATGCAAAAGCAGAACCAGAAACCCTGGGACGACATATATCTCGCATATTCCGGTTCCGGAAACGAGGCGCCTCACACTTATTTTTTTCAGGATTTCGTGGTCAAGAAAAGCGCTTTCAATCAGGGCGCTTCAGACGCCTGGGCGTCCGATTCACTGATAGGCGGAAAGCCGGCCGAAGCCTGGGAAGCTCACTGGAACCACATGCTTCATTACCTTCTAACCGACGAAACCGCTCAATATGGCGCCGGGCACGATTTTAAAGATAACGCGGCTTTCAAAGCCCACTTCAAGACTCTTCTCGCTAAATACAACGTCCTGGTAAACCTCCGCGACGTCAGGCGCGATCACATAGGCCTTACGCAAACGGTCGGAGGCTCGGAAGAATATATCGGAGACATTATAACTTTCAGTTTCGAATCGCAGTATCGCGACCAGCAGAATCACCGCGCCAAACGCTCGCATGTCGTAACATTCAACCACACCCGCAAATTCACCAATTAAAACGGCAGTTTATTTTCTTATCGCGTAAATATTGAGCGCGTGGGCTTCGTAGTCTATTACGAACAGCTCCCGGCCGTCCGCGGATATGTCGAGCGCGCGCGGCATTTTGCCGTCCGCGAAGGTTTCGGAGACGCTGTTTTTAGCGTTTTCGAACATGGATATGCTCGAGCCGCCGAAATTAGCTATAAAAGTGTACTTTCCGCCGGCGGTCTGAACTATCGAGTGCGGCTCTATGCCCACTTCGAAACTGTCCATGAAAGCCCCGGTAAGCGCGTTTATCCTGGTGACGCTTTTGCTTTTGTAGTTGGCGCAGTAAACGGTCTGACCGCCTCTATCCATGTAAAGATAGACCGGCTGCTCGCCCGCCAGCCCTCGCCGAAGCTCCGGCGAGCGTCGAGGGCATAAGAAGAACTTCGCTGGTAGGCGAAGTAAGCTGCCTGGAAACCAATACGTCGGAATTGTTGATACCTTTTACTATCGAAGTCAGAAGAGGCCCCGCATAGTAAGATTTAATGGCAGAGCCGTTTGAAAGATTGAACTTATTGACCATGCCTTCGTGAAAATCCACTGTATAATACAGGCCGCCCGCCTCGTCCACCGCTACGTCCACCGGGCTGTTTCCCGCCGGCAGCCTTTTTTCCACTTCGTCGGTAAGCGTATTGAAAACTATTATTTCCTTCGCAGTGCGGTTCACTATATAAAGCCTGTTAGCCGAAGCGCCGCTTCCTTCG
>JAKPTH010000380.1 GCA_029571125.1 bacterium | reverse complement strand
CGTCAGAAGGGCTTATTTTGAAGCCGGGCGAAAGATGCCTCTGCCGGATTATGGAAATATCCTGTCCGCCGTCCGTTTTAAAAAGAGTTTCGCTTATTTCGGCTTCGGGAAAGTATTGCCGGAGATCTTCCAGCATCGAGTGAAGATTTTCTTCGAGCGACAGGCGGAAATTTTCGTGTTTTTCCTCTTCGGCGGTTTTTACTTTAGCGGCCGCCGGAGAGAGTGTTTTAATAATATTATTTTTGAGCGCTTCCATTTTTTCGGCTATTGCGGCGGAAAGAACGGCGCACATTTTTTTGTCGTAGGCTATGGTTTCGAGTATTATTGAATCATAGCGGCGCTTAAAATCGCTGAACAGAATGGATAAAAACTGCATCAGCTGCGCGCCGTTTTGATGAGCCAGAACGGTTGCGGGAATAAGCTTTTCGATTCCGTCCGCAATCGCTCCGGATTTTATATATTCAGACGTAAGCGAGTTCCATGAAGATATAACGTTCTCGATGGAGTCTTGTGAATAATTATAGAATACGAGCGTTTTAAAGGTATCGCTGAAATGCCCGTCATAGTCTATTTGCAGACTCGAGGCTTGATCGCAGATGAGAGATATAAGGTTATTTTTAGGATTGGCGCTGTTATCTGACAGATTAACCACCCGTCTCATTTTTTTTTATTTTACTTTATTATTTTATAAAAGTCAAGTTTAGTCTTTTATAGATATACAAAATGTAGGGCTCAAAAAAATATATAAAAAATTTTTGAGCAATTGACAAATGAAGTTTATTATATTATTATATACCTGTTCGCTGGACGGACTTGATTATTAATATATATAAAGCGGGGGATCGTTATGAAGGGAATCATACTTGTCGGAGGTTTCGGAACCAGACTTCGGCCGCTTACTACAAATACGCCGAAACCGGTCATACCAATAGTCAATAAACCTTTTCTGGTTTATCAGATAGAACTGCTTAAAATGTACGGCGTCAATGAAATTATACTTGCTACAGGCCATTTGAGCAATACCATCAAAAAGATTCTCGGCACCGGCGAAAGTTTCGGCGTAAAAATAATTTATTCTCTTGAAAATCAGCCGCTGGGCACAGGCGGCGCGGTAAAGCTGGCGTCCAGGCATCTGGACGGTCAGGGCGCGTTTATACTGAACGGCGACGTTCTTACAGATATAAACCTCGACAAGCTATATAACTTTCATAAAGAAAAAAAGGCTAAGGTTACGATATCGCTCGTACCCGTGGCCGATCCCACAAAATTCGGGCTCGTGGAAACCAACGAAAACAATCAGGTCAGGGCCTTCGTCGAAAAACCCGGTCAGAATGAAATTACGACCAATATGATAAACGCGGGCGCTTATTATTTCGAGAACGAGATTTTCGATATGATACCTCCGGGAGTGAATTATTCCCTGGAGCGCGGGCTTTATCCGATGCTGCTGGAAAAGAAAATACCCTTCTACGCATATAATTCCAACGATTACTGGCTGGATATCGGCACACCCAAAAAATATCTCGAAGCCAATAAAGACGTTCTCGAAGATAAGGTCAATATCCCCGCGCTTCTCGACATGAAAAAAAGCGGCAGCGTGTTTATCGGAGATAACGCGCAGATAAGCAAAAAAGTAAGAATGCTTTCCATGGCGGCCATCGGAGAAAAAACGATAGTCCAGCCCGGCGCCACGATAACCGATCATTCGGTGGTGGGCAATCATTGCATAATAGAAGAAGGAGCGCAGATACTGGGCTCGATAATACTCGACAACTCATTCATAGGCAAAAATTCCAAGATCGTAAATACTATAATAGGCCAGAACTGTAAAGTCATGCCATATACCTTCATAGAAGGCGGCCTGCTGAAGGTCATCGGCGACGGCGCTTACATTCCCGAATACTCCATTATTTAAAGCATGAATGCCTTATGAATATTACGCTCTCATAAAAAATGAAACATGGCGATTTTAAATATGCTCGAAAAAATTAATTCAATAATCGGCGGCTTTTACAGAAAAACTATGCGTCAGTTCGCTTTGAAAAACAATAAAATAGACCGTTTCATCGTAGAGTTTGAATATTACGATTCAAATTTCAAGTCGATTCTTTTAGAAGTGTACGACTATTCTTCGAAAAAATTCGTCAAATGCGCCTTCCTTCCTGCCGGCGGCACGTTCGTATGGCGGCGGCGGCGCGTCAATGTAGATTTCAAAGACATATCGCTCGACGCGGGTCCGGCTTTCATCGCCAGGCTTTCCAGGCCGGCCGTCGGCGGACTTCAGCCGTTCATGATCGCCGGAGTCACGCTTTTTGCGGCCGTCAAAGGCGAAAACGCGTCATGCGCCGTTTCCAGGTTTCTGCCCGCAGAAAGCGGCTGCCTTAAAATGGGGTTCGTCGGACCGTTCGTTAGCTCGTCCAGACGCGCGCTGGCGCTGGATTCCAAAAATCCTCAAAAGCCGGCCTACATCGTTTTCGACGAAATAGCCGATAAGCTGAAAGAGTCCGGTTTTGAATACGCCCCGGCGGTTTCCTCTGATTTAAGCATCATAGAGCTTTTTACGGCTTCCTGCGAAGCGCCGCCCTCGGCGGCGGCCGATGAAAATAACGCTTCCGGCGGAAAAGACGGCTCGCAGCAAACCGATCCAATGCAACCCGAAATAACGGCCGAGCCTGTGGTATGCGAAGCGCATGAAGACGCTCCCGCCGTAAAAGCCGAAGAGGCCGTGCCGCCCGTAGAAGAAATCGCCTCGTCGCCGGAGGCCGAAACGCG
>JAKPTH010000349.1 GCA_029571125.1 bacterium | reverse complement strand
ACCGAGCACGAGCGGCGAAAATCCCGGAGGGATTTTCGAACGAGTCCCCGAAAAAATTTGTCTGGCGCCCTGCCCACAACTGCCCGCTTAAATACAAACGGCCCTGTTTAAGTTGAAATAGTAGCCATACAAAATTTCTATGTCTGTCGGGCGAGAGGTCGGGGCATGGACGCCCTAATGCCGCACGCGCCACGGACGGCATCGGCGTGCGGCCGCCGAGCACGAGCGGCGAAAATCCCGGAGGGATTTTCGAACGAGTCCCCGAAAAAATTTGTCTGGCGCCCTGCCCACAACTACCCGCTTAAATTTAAAAAGTTCCTGTTTTAAGTTGTAATAGTGGTCATATAAAATCTCAAGAGCTGCATCTTTGCCTGGCACCCAGCTCTGCTAACGGCTTAAAATGAAAAATTTCCAAAATTTTTTAAAAATATGGAAGAAAATTTAAACTATCGTGTTATATTATCGGGAACGCTAAAAAATCAAAGTGGAAATTTATGAGCGAGTATAAAAATAGCAGTGATAAAAGCGAATATAACGAAAAAGTGAAGCGGCTGTATTTAGAACACGCCGACGCCCTGTTCGCTTATTCGTTGAGCGTATGCGGAAACGCCGAACAGGCTAAGGATATAGTTTCAGATACTTTTTTGAAGGCGCTTGAAAACGTCAGAAAATTCGATGAAAATTTTAATTGCAGGGCCTGGCTTTTCAAAGTGGCGTCAAATCTTATGCGCAATTCTTTTACCAGGTTTTTAAAGCGGTTCCTCAGTTTTTCTAATTGCGATCTTGACTTGAAAGCTTCGCCAGGAAAGGCTCCCGATGAAATAGCGGCCAGAACCGAAGAGTTTATTAAACTATCCGCCGCGCTTAGAAAACTTGATAGAACGGACGGCGAAATAGTGTATCTCAAATATTATGAATCGATGAGTTATGCTGAAATATCCGAAGTGCTTCAAATACCCGAAGGCACAGTGGCGTCGAAATTGTCCAGAGCGTTGAGGAGGCTTGAAAATGAACTTGAATAATGATGAATTTAACGGCAAAAATGAAAAAGTTACAGCGTTTTTCAATTCGCTTAAAAGCGTTAACCCCGAAATTGCTAATAAAAACGAAGTTATAGACCGCCTGATAGAGTCGAGTGAAGAAAATTCAGGAGGCATATCGTTACGCTTCGCCGCGCTGCTTTTTATACTGTCTGTTTTATTCGCCGCGTTTTCGGGTTATATAGCTTACGGCGCGATAAGCGTTTCAAACCTGGATCCCGTGGGCGCTGTTTATGTCGGAGTAACGCCGGCGATAGAAAAAATGTCGCAGACTCTGAACGCCGGCGAACAGGCAGCCGCAGTTTTTATATCTATAGCTGTTTTCTGCTTTATTTTCATAACTTTAACGATGATAGCGCTGGCTTTATGCGTGCTCGTGCTCGACGCGATTTCACGTAGACGCCATGGCTATAAACCGAATGTAATATATTAAAAAGCGGGGAGGTAACCTTATGAGCAAACCAAAAAATATTAAAAAAATCATAACCAATTTTTTAGCCGCTTCTGCATTCGTATTATTCGCTTTTTCAATCTTATTTATAACCATAGCGTACAATGTTTCTTCGATGAAAGCCGCTATGAACGGCGTTGACGGCGATAACGCCGGGCCGGATATCGAAAAATTAAGGGCGCTTTATCCGGATTATTTCACGCTAGCATCTATGGAAATAAAATTTCCCTCCTCGAAAATACCTATAATTCCAGGCAGCACTTTCGAAGCGTATTTAAGCAAAACTTATCAAACCAGGGGCGTCGAGGACTGGGGATACAGATATACCATAATATCCGCCGTTGGCGAATTTAATAAAATAACAGACGAAACGTATATAAGTTCTTTTTATGATATGAACCGCTCATTTTTGAAGGAGATAATTTCATCATATGAAAAGCCCTTTTTCGACGGCAGTTCGCAAGTGCAAGTGCTTTCGAATTCGGCGGCCGGAAAGTTTTATGAACGCAACTGGCTGACCGGTATTATTAATAATATGATGATTTTAAAAACGGCTTACAGGGCCTTGCAAAAAAAAGATTTAGACCTGGCGCTTAAATCGGATATCGCTTATTTACGCTTTACTTCCGCAGCCGGCATTCTTGGCAATCCATGCCTTTCTAATGTTCTCAATTATGATATTTACAACGAAAATAAACTTGCGCACGAGATATATTTAAATGAGAACGCTTATTTTAACGATGCCGGCTTGAAAGATAAGTTCAGGGCCGCTCTCTTAAAACGGCTGGAATTTATTAAAACGCGCCCTGATTTCGCGACTGCCGTTAAAAATACGGCCGCTCAATTTAAAAATTTAACGGCCGGCTGGAAATTAAAAGACAGGGCGACTTATTACGCGCTGAATTTGTGGTACGGCGATCCGAACACGCCTTTCATGGAAGCCGCCGATATGATATATTCAAAAAAAGGCGAGGGCTACTCGGAGTATGAAAAAATATTATATGAAGTAAGACTGAAATATCCAGTTAAAAGGAGCTTTACAAGAGAACTCGCCTATACCGGCGACGATATATTTTCAATGATTAAATTCATAAAATTCGCCATAAACACTCATCCGCTGGAGCCTAACACATATATTCCGATTTATGAATTTAACCATTATGCCAGCATCGATACTAAATTGCGCCTTACGACATTAGGCGGCCTGGCGCGCCTTTTCTATGCCGAAAATAAAAGATGGCCGGACCTCGATAAAGACGAAGGATTCGTTAAGCAAGCCGGTATCGCAGCCATAGACGGATATACTAATAAAAAATTCACCGCGGCCGAATCGAAGGAAGACGGCTCTATAATCTTTGAAAGCGGTCTCAAAGACTGGTATGACCCGCATAAAAAAACGTCAGTGTACGTCAAGCTGGCCGTGCCGAAGCCGTTTTAGGATAATTTTATACCATGCCGTATTCGTCTTCGGTAAGAGCTTCCTCTAAAAGCGGTTCGAGAAGATCGTTGCTGCGAGTGGCGGCGGATTTCATGGCCAGAAGCAGCCTGTCGCGGTCAAGAATGTGCCAGTTTATTTCGTAGCCGCGCGCCAGTGCCAGTTCTCTTATAAATTCACGGATGGCCCGGCCGTTGCCCTCGCAGAAAGGGTGCAGCATGTTGAGCTCGGCCATGTAATGCGCGAGCCTTGAACACAGGTTCTTTTTATCGAGCCCCTTCAGAAAATTTTCTTCGGTAAGCTCCTTGAAAAGCTGCTTTATATGATCTGAAATAAGATAATATTTGGCGAACATGGTCGAGCCTTTGAAAATATCCTCGCGCCTGATTTTCCCGGCGCACGGATAAATATCGCCGAATATGAACTTATGTATGGCGCATAGGTGCGTCAGATTGAAATTACCCTTGATAGGCCTGATTTGAAGCTCGGTGATCTTTAAGTCGGTTATGTCGCGCTCCACCCGGTTGAGAAGAGCGCGGTCGCGGACGTTGAAATGGTTGATTAAAATGTCGGTGCCTTTATAGCAGTACCGTGACATATTAAGCTTTATTAATGTTGTACTCTGCCAGTATTTTTTTCAACTCATGCTCGCTCGTGGTGAGACCCTTTAAAATATCGAGGCAGCGCTTCTCGCTCTCGCTCGACATTTCATGATATTCGAACGCTTGAGTGGCTTTTACGTTGGCCAGTTTTTGCTCTATATTTATTTTTTTTGAAACGCGCGTTTTAATCATATTCTCCCCCTGTTTTTGATGCATATATTATAACATAAAAACGCGATTTATTCAACGATTTTAAATATAAGCGCGCACGATAATTAAAAAAACGTTCTATTTTGAAAAAGCCAGCCGGAAGCCTACATTACTGAAACGATCCGAATCCGAGCTTATAATACGGCTGTCCGAACGGCAGTTTTTAGCACTGCTTTCACAGGTTCCGCCGCGGCTGACGCGGTTGGAAGTTCCGAAAGTAGCGGAAGAATTTTGTGCAGCTTCGTCACGATTGTCGCGGCACCATTCTGAAACGTTCCCCAACATATCATATAAGCCGTATGAATTAGGTTTTTTCTTTCCGACCGGATGTATGGATAAAGACGAATTGACGCAATACCAAACATAATCGCCTATCAACTTATTATCGGGATCGTTTCCGAAAAAGAATTTTGCCTGCGATCCGGCGCGGCAAGCATATTCCCATTCCGCTTCGGTCGGCAATCTGAACCCATTGAGGCCTGAAGGTTTTAATTCGTTTATTTTTTCAATAAAACCTTCCGTTACTTCGTTCCAGGAAACATTTTCAACAGGATAATTCGGGCCGTGGCTGAAATTGCTCGGATTGCTTCCCATGATCTTTGTCCACTGCTCTTGCGTCACTTCATATTTGCCTATATAAAAATCGGCCGTCACTTTTACCGTGTTGACGGCGCTTTCATTTTCAGCGGAATTAATTTCGCCGGAGCCGCTTCCTCCGGCCGATATTTTTACCATTTCAAGCTTCACGCCGTCGCCTAAATCTATTATAAGGTCGCTCGCATTTGCCAATGACGAAAATGTAAATATCAATATAAAAAATATTACTGAAAAAACTATACGCTTCATAAAAATTTTGCTCCAGTCGAATTTAAATTAATTTATTGATAAAATAATGAACGCTATAAACTTTTTGG
The DNA here is from genome assembly GCA_029571125.1 of bacterium. GTDB lineage: Bacteria > Muiribacteriota > UBA9980 > UBA9980 > UBA9980 > UBA9980. The sequence goes on along the minus strand of JAKPTH010000349.1, from coordinate 20,077 downwards.
TAACCTGATTTATTATAAAAAACAAACCGGAAAAGAGAGATTATAATGTCCGAATGAATCTTACTGCATTATTAACAGATTGTCAAGCGAAAGTTGCCCATAAATTCAACAGGTTAAATACATTCAGCCTGATAAGCGCAAAGCGCCCTATTTTAAAAGATATGGATATTTTTATCCTTGTTGTAAAAGCCGTAATTTTATTAAGACCGCTTTTTTTCTTGACATCTAAGGCCGTTTAATGTAAATTATCATTAATCTAGTAAATAATTTTAATATAGCTTTTTTAGTTATGAATCGAGATTTTGATAATTACAGCAAAAACGATAATAAAGATGTTATATCCGGTAATTCGGATGCCAATCTGCCCCCTTTTCAAGATTTGCCTTCACAGGCGCCTGATGCGTCACTGCATGGTCCGCATACCGTTAAAGATCTCTCAAGACTCGTTTCTGACGAAACTTCGTTCACTAAACTCTTCGATTTTATCCCGATAGGCATAGGCATGGCCGCTCTCGGCGGCACTGTCATTTACGCTAACGCCGCTCTTCAAAAAATGATGGGCTACTCGCTCGACGAATTAAAAAAAATCAATCTTGCCGATCTTTACGTAGATCCAGACGGACGTGAAAAAATGTTGACTGTCCTGAATAGAGATGGCCGGCTTGAAAATTTCGAGATTAAAATTAAGCATAGCGATGGTTCGACCTTGGTCTTGCTCGTAAACACAGATATAGTAGAATGCAACGGTAAAAAAACCATCTTTAATACGATGCGCGATATTACGGAACAAAGGCGGGCCGCAGAAGAATTGCGCAATTCAGAAGAGCGTTTCAGGATGGTAGTTGAAAATATGCCGGCCGGAGTGGTAATATGTGAAAAAGACTCCATATCCGTCAATTCGTATATCGAAGAACTTACAGGTTATTCACGAGAAGAGCTCAAAAATCCCATCACGTTTTTCAATAAATTATTCAGGCACAATGCCGCTAAAATCGAAAGAATCTTTTCCTCAAAGACCGGCGGAGAGGCCCCGGCCTGCTTTTCCGTCGAGTTTTATAGCAAAGACGGCGGAATAAGGATCGTCGACATATCCCGAATGCACGTGGACGCTAATATGGATGTCTGGATATTTCACGACGTGACCGATTACTTGTTCGTTCAGCAAAAACTAATGAAAAGCGAAGCGCATATGGCCGAGGTCCAGCAGATGGCTCATCTCGGAAGTTATGAATGCGAACTGAAAAGCGGAAAGATAACCTGGTCCGATCACTGTTACCATATAATGGGATTAAATAAACAAAAAGTCACTTTTAAACTTATAAAATCACTTATTCATCCGGAAGATATCGACAGATATTACAGCCATTATTTCGATCTCTTTTCGAACAACGCCGATTTTGATATCGAATACCGCGTAATCAAACCCGATGGCTGCATTATTCATATAAAAGACAGGGCCTGCATAAAATATAATGACAATCAAAAACCTATGTTCTGCACCGGCTATTATAAAGATATCACCGACTCGAAAAGACTCGAAAAAACTCTGATCGAAAGCGAAGAACGATACAGGATGCTTTTTGAAACTTCAAGACTCGGCGTCGTTTATCAGGACGCTGACGGGCATATAGTATCATCCAACCCCGCCGCCGAAAGCATTTTAGGGCTTACCCACGAGCAGATAACGGGTAGGACATCCGTAAACCCTGAATGGAAATCGATAAAAGAAGACGGCTCGGAATTTCTGGGCGAAACCCATCCGGCAATGCTTGCGCTGAAATACGGTAAAATCGTAAGAGACGTCGTTATGGGCGTTTTCAATCCGCTAAAAGAACGATACGTGTGGATCAATATCAGCGCCGTCCCGCTTTTTCGACAGGGCGAAACAAAGCCTTGGCAGGTATATGTTATTTTCGAAGACATAACCGAAAAAAAAGAGAAGGAAGAAGTGCGCAAGCTTCTGGAAATAAATATTATTAAAAGCGAAGAGCGCTATAGAATGATCTTTGAAACGGCAAGGCTCGGCATCGTCTATCATGACGCCGACGGGAAGATTATTTTAGCCAATCCGGCTGCCGAGCGTATTCTGGGGCTTTCGGCCGATTTTCTGGAAGGAAAATCATGCAATAATCCTCAATGGAACACCATCAGAGAAGACGGAACTGAAATTTTGCCCGATGAGCGCCCCGTCGTAAGGGTATTGAAAGAAGGAAAAGCCGTAAACGGAATTATTGTGGGTGTATTCAATCCGGTAAAAGAAAGGCGCGTATGGATAAATCTCAGCGCAAGCCCTCTTTTCGGGCCCGGAGAAACGAAACCGAGCGGGGTATATGCCATTTTCGAAGATGTAACCGAAAAAAAAGATAAGAACGACGAATTAAAACGAAGCGAACAGCAGAAGATACAACTGATAGAGGCCGCTCACGAAGGCTACTGCGCCGTGAACGCAGATAGGAAGATTACCTTCGTCAACAGGCGTATGTGTGAAATGACCGGATATTCAAAAGAAGAACTGATCGGCATGGATTTGATAGATTTCGTCGAGGAAAAACATAAAAAAATGATTCTTACGGCTTTTGAAAAATGCCTGCGCGGAGAGAAAATCAGTTTCAGCTCGGAGACTATACATAAAGACGGCCACAAGATCTTCGTGACTTTATCGGCCTCGTCGATTATAAATGAAAATGGCGTTTGCAACGGAGTTTTTGCGCTCATTAACGATCAGACGAAAGAAAAGGTGCTGGAAAATGAGATCAGATCGGTCCGCTATGAACTCGCGGCAAGCTGTTCTTTTAATTCAATCGTCGGAAAAAGTGAAATGATCGCGGCTGTTTTTGAAACGCTCCCGTCAATCGCGGAAATAAACTGTAACGTCCTGCTGGAAGGCGCTTCGGGCACCGGGAAAAATCTGTTCGCCAAGGTCATCCACGATATTTCGAACAGGAAAGAAAGACCTTTCGTAGTGGTCAACTGCGGTACGATTCCGGAAAACCTTCTCGAATCCGAATTGTTCGGCTACGTAAAAGGCGCTTTCACCGGAGCCGACAGGGACAAACCCGGCAAATTCGCCGCTGCCGAAGGCGGCATAATCTTTCTCGACGAAATAGGCGAGCTTCCGCTCAATCTCCAGGTTAAACTTTTGAGGGTGATCGAAGAAAAACAATACGAGCCAATAGGTTCCAATAAAACAATCAGGTCGGACGTTCGAATAATTGCGGCAACCAACAGGGATCTCAAGGCTATGGCGGAAGATGGAAAATTCAGGGCCGACCTCTATTTCAGGTTGAAGATCGTCAGCGTAAAGATACCTTCACTCAAAGAAAGGCCCGGGGATATAAATCTTTTAACTGAATATTTCATCGGTAGTTTCAACGAAAAGTATAATAAAAATATAGACTGCATTTCGGCCGAAGTGAGCCGGTTCTTCAAATTATATGATTTTCCCGGAAATGTAAGGGAACTCAAAAACATGATCGAACACGCCTTCATATTTTGCAACGGTGAAATTTTACAGATGCAACACTTGCCATCAGAGTATAGGCCGGTCGCAGAAAAACTTTTTAACCAAAAAGAGAATGTCGAAACAGTGTTGCACAACAGTAAAACAGTTATATTTGAAAAAGGCAAAAATAAACCGCCGGAAAGCGATACAACAGAAAAAGAACTCCTGATTCGCGCCCTTGAAAAGTGCGACGGCAATAAGACACATGCGGCAAAAAAACTTGGCATCGACCGTACGACCCTATGGCGGAAGTTAAAAAAGCACGGCATCGTATGACGCAACACTTATATGAAACAGTGCAACACTCTTAAAAATACCTATTCAATTTTTTTCTTATTAAAAATCATCAAAACTCCCACATTATATTACTTTTTAATTTTTTTCTCTAATTACATTTTCAGGCATGAAATATGCTTTCTCTTTTTTCGTTTTTTATACTAAAAACAATATGCCTTGTGTTCATTAATACTTTATTTTTTTTAAGGTGGTTTTCAATATGCGAAACAGCGTATGTCTTTTTGCGGCAATAGAAATTTTTGAAAACAAACCTGTCATTTCGATGGCATCGTGCCTCTATTTAAGGCACGGCCGGGACACGTCGGCGCCCCTTCAATTTCAATAATATTTTGATTGAAGGGGTTTTTTAGTTGGAAGGAGGATAAAATGAACTTAAAATGTGAACGTATATTTGAAGAATCGAAAGATAATGGAAAGCGTTTCCCTTCGACACTAACAGAGATCGAACTGCTCGTTAAAAAAAGCGACGGCAGCTCGCCTGACGAATTAATAACGATCAAAACGGCGCTCGAACGAATATCGGATTCATCCTCCTGGATAGTTTTTCATCTAGTATCGGACGCGGTTAAAAAAATCAACTCGATAATAGAAAGCAGTGCGGCATCTCCGGAAAAAAGCTTCGAATCCGTTCGCGGAATAGTAGCATATCTTAACGACTTTTATTCGACCGATAAGATTTCGGGCGAATGCCTGGCGAAGGCTGAAAAAGGCAGGCAAGACGTGAAAAAATTTAAATTCTGGAGCTCACTTTTCATTTGATAGCCGATGCTTCTGTTCAAAAAAATGGGGTGGGTGAGTTTTATGAAAGGCAATATAATCAGAACGTTGGTAATATCTGAAAAGCAGAACGAGATCGACAATATATCTAAACTTTTGCAGGACTCTTCTATTGCGGCTTTTAAAATTTTATCGATCAACGCTATCGAAGACCATATAAAATGCTCATTTTCGCTGGCGCACAAAAAAGTCATTTTCAAATTGATGTCCGCCGGCTGCGATGATAAAATAGAAGGCAGGATACGTCCTGAAAAAGTCGACCTTATAATTTATTCGATGAAGAGTTATTTCATAAATTGCTATCTGAATGCTATGAAGCTCAAGGAAATATTCAGGCGGCCGCCGCTTATAGCGATAGTCGAACCCGGCCTTATCAGCCTCAGGCTGACCTCGCTGGAATATGTCGTCGACGGATGCCTGCTCAAGCCTGATTTCAGTCTCAAAGCGCTCGAGCAAATAATATTCAGTACAATAAATGAGCAAAAAAATAAAAAAGAGGAAAAAACGTCGTTTTTAAAATATTTTTACCAACCGGAGCGTGGCGCATTGCTCCATGATATATGAAATGCATTTATCTAATTTAAAAACCACTTAAAAGCAAGAGGTGTTATGAAAAAATCACGAATTAATTATTTGTCAAAATTTAATGGAGCCGCCAGATATCTTTTTTCGGGCCTCGATATAGACACTGAAGAACGCGAACGGCTTATAATCGCCCTGCGCAGGGAATGCGCATTCCTGAACGCTGACATGGGCGAAGAGGGGCTGCTGATTTTCATTAAGGACTGGGACGGAAATTACCTTGCGGTCAACGATGAAATGGCGAAAATGTATGCGACCAGCGCTGATAAAGTGACTGGACGGAGGGAAAGCGATCTCGGATTGATGACGGCTGAAAAGGCGAAATATCTTCTTCAGGAAGACCGCGAATTTATGCGTAAAGGGCAAAGACAGTATTTTCCAGGCGCCCTTTTTCAAAACGCGGCCAGAAAGGCGCTTGCGTTCGATGTCGTAAAAACTCCCATAGCGAATTCAAACGGATCCTGCTGCATGATGCTTTTCGTGGCGCGGCCTGCCGCGGAAGATAAAATTATCAGTCGGAACGCCGTATCTCAAATCGAAGATACTGCTTCAGCGGAGGATGAAACGTCGAACAATTCTTTAAAAAAAACCCGAATCCTTATACTCAACGACGAATATCTCAATGCCATATTGATCAAAAAGGTTCTCAATATGGAATATTTCGATGTAGAGTCCGTCGATAATATAAACGAAGCCGCCGATATGGCCGGCCAAAAAAATTACGACCTTATATTGACCAACGAGCAGATTTTCCTGACGGGCCATCCTGAAGAATTGTCCAGATTGAAAAATGCCGGGACTAAACCCCCGATAATAGCCATGATCAAAAAAAATTCGGAAGAAAACATCCAAAAATGCAAAGAGGCGGGGATTATCAGCTATATAGAAAAACCCTTCACATTGAGCAAAATAATAGAAGTGATCGAAAAATATTCGCCGCCAGCGCCGGCAAGGCGCCAGGCGCGCGGTTTTATTCCGCGCCGCGGCCGTTATAAACGTCAGTCCGGTCTTAAAAAACAGAAAACTTGATGAAGTCTTTAGCGATCAAATCTTTTTACGATCTATTTTAAATGCAATTCAACTATGAATTTGCTTCCTTTCTTGATTCGCTTTTCACTTTAATAGTTCCTACATTATTTCAATTTGCGGTGTATTTTATGGCGTTAGATCTTTCGAATTTATAGCGCCATGAAATTACATTTTCGTCGACAAAAATGTCGAAAAATGCTTTATGAATTCTGAATTTTCTTAAAAATACGGCTATTTATTATTGGCATCAAAAATGTACTCAATAAAGGTAAAAAAATGATTAAAAATTAAGGAGGATATATTTGATGCGGCAAATAATACGAATCGACGAGTAATGAAATTAAAAAATTCAGTAACTAACATAAAGCAATTAAAAATATTGCGTTTTGTTTATGTATAATGTAACATATTAAACTATCGGCGAGAAACCGAGGAGGAAAAATTATGAAAAATATATTTGCTTTAGCGACACTTTCTTTAATTTTATTAGCGGCTGTATTTAACTTTGCCGCGCATTCAAAAGATAATCCGGCTAACGTATCTGAAAAACATTTATTAATCGACGTCAACAACTCCAAATGCCCGGTAATGGGAGGAGATGCCCAGAAAGGCATTTACTGCATTAACGAGGGTAAAATATATCATTTCTGCTGCCCGGCGTGCGTACCGGAATTCGAGAAAAACCCGGCCAGGTATATAGCGAAGATTAAACCGTCCGCGGAAAAAGACCAGGTGAAAATCGAAATCGCAGGCAATAAATTATGCCCCGTCACCGGCGAAGCGGCAGATAAAAAAATAACGGCCATAAAAGGCGGAAAACTATATTATCTATGCTGCGAAAGCTGCATCCCTAAGTTTATGAAGGATAATTCGGATACAGACGCACGAAAACACGATCATGGAAAAAAGTAAAATAAATACAGTCGGGGGAAACATGAAATTTGTAAAGTATTTCTTAGTTTTATCGCTGTTCGCGGCTTTTTTAATGCCTCTATCGGACGCTATCGGAGCAGGTAAAAACGGTGAAGTTCTAAGCCTGGATTATATAATCGAAAAGTCGATTGAAAACAATCCTCAGCTGAAATCCGACCGGCAGATCGTAAAGCGTGATCGTGAAATGATAACCGTCGAAAGATCGCTTGAAAATCCTACGTTCGAAGTGATGTTCGACGACCAGCCGGTTTCTTCGCGCAGCCTGGGCAGCGGTATGAGAAAAAACTACAAATTCACACAGATGTTCCACGGCCCCGGAAAGCGTTCTTTGATGGGTAAAGCCGCGGCTTCAATGAGCGAAGCGTCATCGGCCGGCTATGATGTAAACCGGCTGAACATGATACGCGATATTAAAGAAAATTACTATATGCTTTTCATGGCCAGAAACGAAAAAAAGATAGCTGAAAAAAGCATAGCGATCCTGACGGCTTTCATGAATATAGTAATGCAGCGCTACCAGCTTGGCCTGGCTAACCAGACGGATATTTTAAAACTCAATATCGAAATAGAAAAAATGAAAACCGGCCTTATTCAAATCGCGAAAAACGACAGGATCGCTACCGCGAAACTCAACGGCTTCATGAATAAAAAAGACGGCGGAAGCTTTGAAATCGAGCTTGCTATGAAGACCGGCGAAATAAAGCTTACCGCCGCCGAACTCTATGAAATGGCAGTCAAAAACAATCCGGATATTCTTTCCGCCTCGAAGATGGTTGAAAAAAACGAATATGGCGTGGCGCTTTCCAGAGCGGCGCGCAGGCCGGATTTTATGGTCGGAGCGCAATATTCCAACCTGCGCGGAGATATGGAAGAAAACCGCTGGTCGCTCATGGTCGGCGCCACGCTTCCTATCTATAAAAAGCGCATTAACGCGGGCATAAAAGCGGCCCAGGCCGAACTTGAATCGTCGGTCGAAATGAAAAAAGCCATAGAAAACGATACCTACAGGATGATCGAAGAGGAACTGGCTTACGTCGCCGCTCAAAATGAGCTTATTAACAGGTACGGCGGCGCAATCATTCCGTCGGCGAATTTATCGATACAGGCGGCCATGACCGCATATCAGAACTCGCAGATCGATTACGAAAGTCTTGTAATGACCCAGCAGGAACTTTACGAATTCGAAATGGAAAATCTGAAAGCATACATCGAGTACCTGGTTCATTTGAACATGATTGAAAGAGCTGTAGGAACGGTCTTAAAGCTTGAGTAATAGACGAAAGGACTTAATATGTCTGAAAATGAAAAACAAAATCATGAAATGACTTTCTGGCAAAAAACAATTTTTATAATTGAAGTAGTTAACGTTCGCCTGCGTTTCATACTCATATTGGTCCTTTCAGGCTTTATAATAGGTTACTGGGACACTATAACGAACTATTACGAAAAGTATGCGAGGCCGAAGAGCGTTTCAGATGCGGTTCTGGTTTCGAACACGGAATATTTTTGCCCGATGCATCCTAATGTGGTGCGTGACGTACATGGATCGTGCCCTATATGCGGAATGCCTCTATCGAAAAGGCATAAGGGTGAATCGAACATCGAGCTTCCGCCGGAGATTCTCGGCCGCGTTCAGCTGAGCCCTTATAGAATCGCGCTCGCCGGAGTTAAGACATCGGCCGTCGATTACTTTCCGTTAGAAAAATTTATAGAGGTGCCCGGAACGGTTGAATTCGACGAACGCAAGCTTGCCAGAATATCGGCGAGGATTGGCGGCAGAATCGATAATTTATTTGTTAACTATACTGGAACTACTGTTAAACAGGGCGATTCGCTCGCTAAAATATACAGTCCCCAGCTTTTATCCACGATAGATGAACTGCTTAATATTTCCCGGCCCAATAAAAACATTATAAAAACCATTCCCGGATTCGAAGAAGCGGCCAAAGTGAATCAGAATTTTGCTGAATCCGCCAGAAAGCGCCTTAAATACCTTGGAATAACCGATGATCAAATTAAGCAAATCGAACGCAGCGGGAAAACTGAATCTAACATAACTATCGTATCGCCGATAGCGGGTGTCGTTACAAAAAAATACGTGGTCGAAGGGCAATATGTCGATGAAGGCTCGCCGATCTTTGACGTGGCCAATCTAATAATGGTCTGGATGCAGGCTAAAGTTTATGAAGAAGACATTCAATATATAAAAATCGGACAGCACGTTTCCATTAAAACCAGCGCTTATCCCAACGACGTCTTTGACGGGACCGTCGCGTTCGTGGATTATGTCGTTGATAAAAACACGCGGACGGTTAACGTAAGAGTCGATATAGGAAATTCAGATTTGAAACTTAAACCGGGAATGTTTTTGACGGCCGTGATAAAAATTCCAATATCTGAAATTGAACCTTTTAAATCAGCATCGGTAAAACGCGAGCCGGCACGTGCAGAAAGCAAACCTGTTTATTACTGCCCGATGCATCCCGAAGTGCGCTCCGACAAAGCGGACGCCACATGCTCAAAATGCGGCGGAATGAAACTTGTCCCGATGCCGGCTGAAAACGACGCGAAATTAACGTACACATGCGTAATGCATCCCGAAATACGGCAGGATAAACCGGGCAATTGCCCTAAATGCGGCATGATACTTACCGCTGAAAAATCTTCGGAAGATAAAAAGGTGATATACGTATGCCCGATGCACCCCGAAGCGACTTCTGCCGAACCCGGAAAGTGCGAAAAATGCAAAGCGTTTATGGATATGGACTTAGAGCCGCGTCTGGTTTCGGCCACTACCGGCGAAGTTCTCGTCGTGCCGGAAACGGCCGTTATAGACACCGGAATGAAAAAGGTAGTTTATATAGAACGCGAAACCGGCATTTTTGATGCCATAGAAGTCGCTTTAGGGTTGAGAAGCGGCGGTTATTATCCGGTCATTTCCGGATTGAAAAAAGGCGACAGGGTCGCCGCCTCCGGCGCGTTTCTTATAGACGCCGAAAGCCGCCTGAACCCTATCAAAAGGAAATAATTTTATGATAGAAAGCATTATAGAATACAGCATCAGAAACAGGTTTATAATAATTATAATGGTTGCGGTAGCGACGATGTACGGCGTTTATACGATGTTCAATATGCCGATAGACGCGATTCCGGATCTTTCGGAAAATCAGGTCATCGTATTTGCCGACTGGATGGGAAGAAGTTCAAAAGAGATAGAAGACCAGGTCACCTACCCGCTTTCCGTAAACCTTCAGGGCCTTGCCGGCGTCAAAGCCGTCCGTTCCTCGTCGGAATTCAATTTTTCGATGATCGATATTATTTTCGAAGACAACGTAGATTTTTATTTCGCGCGTCAGCGCGTTCTGGAAAGGCTAAGCATAGCTTCGACGTTCCTTCCCGAAGGCGTCGTCCCTTATCTTGCGCCCGACGCCACAGCCCTTGGCCAGATCTTCTGGTACACTATCGAAGGCGACGGCTACGATCTTTCGGAGCTCCGCACGATTCAGGATTTTTACGTGAAATACCAGTTGAACTCCATTCCCGGCGTGGCGCAGGTCGCAACCGCGGGCGGCGCGCCACGCGAATATCACGTCGATATTAATCCCGATAAGTTAAGAATTCATAACGTGACGCTTTCCGATGTGTATTCGGCTATAGCCAGAAGCAATCTTGCAGTGGGCGGCCGTGTAGTGCATAAGGGTAACGCGGAATACGTAATTCGCGGCGTTGGTTTGATCTCTTCGCTGCGCGATATTGAAAACACCGTTATAACACAGCGCGGCAACGTTCCGATATATGTGAAAAATGTGGCGGCGGTTCAGCTCGGGACTGACTTCAGAAGGTCTATCCTTGAAAAAAACAATAAAGAAGCCGTCGGCGGCGTCGTGATGATGCGCTACGGCGGAAATCCTCTTTCAGTTACAAAAGCCATACACGAAAAGATAAAAGATCTTGAAAAAGGCCTTCCTCCGGGAGTAAAGATCGTGCCTTTCTACGACAGGACCGAACTTATAACCAGCGCCATAGAAACGCTTAAAGGAACGCTCATAGAAGAAATAGTAGTCGCCGGTTTGATAGTGTTGTTGATATTAGGCCACTTCGGCTCCGTTTTTGTAATATGCCTTACGCTTCCCATCTCGGTGCTTCTGGCGTTTATTCTAATGCAGTATTTCGGAGTCGCGTCTAATATAATGTCGTTGTCCGGTATCGCCATATCCATAGGCATACTCGTCGATCAGGCCATAGTCATGGTTGAAAATGCCACTCACGCTCTTCACATGAAGTTCGCGGACGGCCGCATCAAAGGCGACACCGTTGAAATGCTCATTGAACCGTGTAAAATGGTAGGAAGGCCTATATTTTTTGCCGTGCTGATAATGGTAATATCGTTCCTGCCGGTGTTCGCTTTATCGGGCATGGAAGGCAAAATGTTCCATCCGCTCGCTTTCACTAAAACATTCGCTCTGATCGCGGTTTCCCTTCTTTCAATAACCCTGGTTCCGGCTTTAATCCCTTTGTTTATCAGGGGCCGTATTTACAGAGAAGAAGAAAGCTGGATAGTCCGCAGCTTCATAAATATTTACAAACCCGTCCTCACATGGCTTATAGACAGGCCGAAACTCGTCATCTGGCTTTTTGTTGTAATATTGGCGTTCGGATTTCACATATCGCAAAAACTCGGGCGCGAGTTCATGCCGTCCCTGAATGAAGGCAGCATTCTTGAGATGCCCACGACCGTTCCAAGGATATCCGCCGCGCAGGTCATAGACGATCTTAAAATGCGCGACGCCGTGATCAGGCGTTTTCCGGAAGTCGCCATGGTCGTCGGAAAAGCCGGCAGGGCCGATACGCCGACCGATCCCGCGCCGCTGGATATGATAGAAACCGTGATCAACCTGCGCGACCAAAAAATGTGGCCCAAACGGAAACTCGAATATTCGGACGCGCTCCTCGGGGCCCGAATGCTGCTGGATACTATGGAAGTCAACGGATATATCAAATTGAACGCGCAGACGAAAAACGAGTTGATCAACGATATTACTATGGCCGCAGTCGGCAATTTCGATAATTATATGCGCGGGTTGTCTTTACAGCGCATCAACGATTTTGAAAGCACTACTTTTGAAGCTTCCGTCAGAGAAGAAAAAACGAAAAAATTTTTAACGGACCTGGATTACGAGCTTTTTGACAGGGGAGTCAGGGCGTATATTGAATACGCGGCGCGAGAAATAAACGAGCAAAACAGACTAAAAAATTTTATAACGAAATCCATGACGACGGGCGAAATGGAGATTATTAAAAATTCAACGCTGCAGACGTTTTCCGACAAAATATTTTTATGGAAAAAAACGAAAAGCGATATCGTAAAGGAACTCGACAGCACTCTTCAAATGCCGGGGTGGGGGAATATATGGACTCAGCCTATAATTAACCGTATCGATATGCTGGCGACCGGCGTAAGAACGATGATAGGCGTGAAAGTGTTCGGCACCGACCTGAAGAAAATACAATCGGTATCCGATAAAATCGCGGATGTTTTAAGAACGGTGAAAGGCGCGGTGGATGTCTTTCCCGATCAAAGCGTCGGAAAACCGTACCTTGAAATATCCGTTAATCGCGAAAAAGCCGCAAGGTATGGAATTTCCGTTGAAGACGTCCAGAACGTGATCGAAATCGGAATGGGGGGAAAGGTCGCTACGACAACTCTGGAAGGCAGGATGCGCTTTCCCGTGCGCGTCAGGTACGGCAGGGATTTTCGCGAGGATGAAGAAAAAGTCCGAAAGATTCTGGTTTCGGCGTCGCCGGCCATGGCTTCTTCGAATTCAATGGGAAGTACGTCTGGCGGAGGAATGGGAGGCGGTTCGAAGCCGAAAAAAGGCGGAATGGCTGCAGGCGGAACTATGCAGAAACCGCCGATAGAAAACGTTGAAGCCGCTGATTCGGCCGGTTCAAGTTCGGCCGTACAGGTTCCGCTTGAAGAAGTCGCGGACATACAGGTCACCGAAGGGCCTTCGATGATAAAGAGCGAAAACGGAATGCTGCGTTCTTATGTTCAGCTCAACGTGCGTGACAGGGATATCGTCGGTTTTGTGGAAGAGGCCAGAAATCTTATATCGTCGGAAGTCGCCCTTCCCGCCGGCATGTATATCGAATGGAGCGGCCAGTTCGAGCATCAGGTGCGCGCGCGAAAAACTCTTCAGATAATATTTCCGATTGTAATTTTTCTTATATTCGTAATCCTTTATATGGTTTACTCGGATTTTATCCACGCGCTTTTAATGATGATGGCCGTGCCGGGCGCGATAGCGGGCGGCGTGATGTTTCAGTATTTATTCGGATATAATTTTTCCGTGGCGGTGTGGGTTGGATATATCGCATGCTTTGGAATGGCTACGGAAACCGGTATAATAATGCTGGTGTATTTGCGCGACGCGATAAGGCTTCGCGGCGGCCTTGAAAATATCGAAACGCTCGAGGAACTGAAGACGGCCGTTATAGAGGGGGCCGTGCACAGGCTCAGGCCGAAGCTGCTCACCGAAGGAACGGCGATCTTGGGCCTTGCGCCGATGTTGTGGGCGAAGGGAACCGGAGCCGAAATCATGCGGCCGATGGCCGCTCCTGTCATGGGCGGGCTTTTGATGTCCGACGAAGTCATCGACATATTCCTGCCGGTGCTGTTTTATCATGTTGAAAAGTACAGGTGGGAAAAAATACGTAAGGCCGGCTCAGGCCGAAAATAAGCCCAATAAATAAGGTTTTTCGGCTCGCTTAAACTCGTCAGTTTTTGTTATGAACGATCTTAAGCGGCAATTCGACTATAAACCGGCTTCCTTTTTCCGGTTCGCTTTTCACTTTAATAGTTCCGCCCATTATTTCAATCAGCCCTTTGACTATCGAAAGGCCTATGCCCGACCCGCCGTGGCGGCTGGTGCTAGAATCGCCCAGCTGATGGAACATTTCAAAAATTTCGCCGATTTTTTCGCGCGGGATGCCTATGCCGGTGTCATAAACTTCGATTATAATATTTGAAACATTTTCTTTTAAAGAAGCCTGCATAATTTTTATGCCGATTTTTCCCTTTGAAGTATATTTTATGGCGTTAGTCAAGAGATTTATGACGATCTGCTTGAATCTCAGCTGATCGCCTATTACCAGATAATTTATGCGTTCGTCCACAAACTTTTCCAGCTCGAGATTTTTTGCCTTATAATATTCGGAAACTATTTCTATGGAACTGATCAAAGCGTATTGCATGTTGAACGGAACATTTTCCAGTTTTAATTTTTTAGCTTCGATATCCGAAAAATCCAGCAAATCGTCAACCAGTCTCATCAAATGCATGCACGATGCTTTTATGATGGAGTTGAATTCTTTTTGCCTTTCGTTAAGGCCGCTCGAACTCAATAAATTGGTGAATCCAATAATTCCGTTCATTGGAGTGCGGATTTCGTGGCTTATATTGGCTAAAAAAGCGCTTTTAGCTTTGCTGGCGGCTTCCGCCTGCTGCAAGGCTGAAATAAGTTCGATTTCAGCGTTCTTAAGTACGGATATATCCTGCAGCACTCCTATTTGCCTTAAAGCTCTGCCCGATTCATCGCGCAGGAAAATGCCGCGGTCTCTTATCCATACGTAATGCCCGTCTTTATGCCTTAGCCGGTATTCGTCGTCGAGCATTACGCCTTCGGCTTCATTTAGCTTTTTGACCGATTTTTCCCTGTCTTGCGGATGAAGCAGTCCGGCCCATGTTTCTATAGTGCTGTCTATTTCTTTTGACTTGTAGCCGAGAAGCTTTTCCGGCGTCGTTCCCCAGCTTACATCTCCGCTCGTAAGGTCATAGTCGTATGCGATCTGGCCGGAAGCTTCGACTATATATTCATATCTGAGCGTCCATTCTTTTAATGCCTCTTTTAATTTTTTTCTTTCGGTGATATCTACAAAAGCGCTCTGCGTGTACGTTTTTCCATCGATTTTAATATCCGCCGAATTTAAGATTACGGTTATTATTTTACCGCTTTTATGAATTATATCCACTTCGATCTTATCAGGGGCTTCTTCTGCGTTTAATTTTTTATTCATCCATTCTTTGACTTTTTTTTGCGATTCCGGCGTCTGATAGTCGGTGGTTTTTTTAGATGAAAATTCTTTATAATCATCATAACCGAACATTTTCATGAGAGTTTTATTTGCGTAAATTATTTTATCGCCGTCTTTTATTCCGATTCCGCAAATTGAATTTTCTACGAGCGTCCGGTATTTTTCTTCGCTTTCTTTAATTTCCTCAAACGCTTTCTGGATTTGAAATTCAAGCTTTTTTTTGGCGGTTATGTCGAAACTAGCCACGCTCACGCCATAAACTTTTTTATCTTCGGTAAATAAAGGCGTATATAAACCGTATGCATGCGCAATGCGGCCGTTTTCAAAAACCGCCTCGTCTTCGAATATAACGCTGCGGCATGTTTTAATACATTCGTCATAAAGCAGCTTATGCTTTTTATAAAGGGCTGGAGGAAAAATCTCTTTAAAATTATGTCCTATAATATTTTCAACGGGCAAATTAAAGGTCGTGGAGTAATATTTATTGGCGAAATGATAATTTCCGGAAATATCGCCGTACGCGATCCATAACGGAAGAGCGTCCAGGGTGGCGTGCATCGTGTACTCGATTATATTATTTTTATCAGGGCGATCGTCCGTTTTATTTGTTTTTGAAACATCCGCGCTGACGATGAAAGATCCGCCGGGAATTTTTTTAAAGCATATTTCAGCGGTAACCGCCGTTTTATCTTTTTTTATTAAGCGCGCCGTGCAGCGCGAACTTTCACCGGCAAAAGAATTGCCGGCGAGCGGTGCGCACAATCCGGCGTCCTGCTGATGGATAATTTCGTTTAATTTCATCGAGCATAATTCTTCAGGAGCGTATCCCAGAAGTTTTTCAGCCGCCGGGTTCGCTTCCGATACGTTAAAAAATCCGTCAGTGATGAAAACCGCGGACATGGCGCGTTCGAAAAATGTTTTATAAACGCCGCAGGCCGTATTTTTATTTAATTTATAATTTTTATCAGTGCCGTTCGTCATAATATATTAAATGCGTTTAAATTATTTATATACTGCGCAGCAGTTAAGAATTACCTTAAAGCTGCTGCCTTTTTGAACTTCGCTTTCCACGCTGATCGTTCCGCCCATAAGCTCGACCAGGCCTTTTACTATCGAAAGGCCTATGCCCGATCCGCCGTGGCGTTTTGTGCTGGATTCGTCAAGCTGGTGGAACATTTCAAAAATTTCACCGATTTTTTCGCCGGGAATGCCTATTCCGGTGTCGTAAACGGTTAACGAAAAAGTTGAAATGCCGTCATTTAAAGATAGTTGAGATATTTTTACGCCTATTTTTCCTGAAAACGTGAATTTTACGGAATTGGTAAGCAGATTAACGAGGATTTGCCTGATTCTATATTCGTCGCCGTTGATAAGATAATTTATCCGCTCGTCTAAGAACGTTTCGATTTTCAGTTTTTTTAATTCAGCCTGTTCGGAAACGGCTTTTATTGAATTATCAAGAACGGACTTTATATCGAAAGGGCTGTTTTCCAATTTTAATTTATTAGCTTCGATTTTTGAAAAATCGAGTATATCGTCAATCAATCCCAGAAGGTGTTCGCATGAAGTTTTGATTATGCCGTTGAATTCTTTTTGACGAAGCGTAAGGCCGCTCGAACTCAATAAATTTGCGAAACCTATAATGCCGTTCATCGGAGTGCGTATTTCATGGCTCATATTGGCTATAAAAAGGCTTTTAGCCATTCCAGCCGATTCCGCCTGCTCCCTTGCGCGGATAATAGCTTCCATAGCGTTTTTACGCGCAGTTATGTCTTCGATCATTCCAAGCTGCCTTACGGCTTTGCCCGAACCGTCGGGAAGGAAGAAACCTCTGTCTCTTACCCATACGTAATGTCCTGCTTTATGCTTCAAGCGGTACTCGGCGTCGAACAAAGAGCAGCCGGCTTCTGATTCGCTTAATTTTTTAAGGGTTTCGGCCTTATCATCGGCGTGAAGCAAGCCGGTCCACTGACAGAAACCGCAGCTTATTTCAGAAAGGCTGTAGCCGAGGATTTTTTCTATAGTGCTGCCCCATGCTATCTCACCCGTTATTACGTTGTAATCGTATGCGATCTGGCCGGAAGCCGCGACTATGCATTCATAACGGCCGGCTATCTCTTTTATGCGCTCTTCGCTTTTTTTTATTTCGGTTATATCGATAAACGTACTTTGATAAAGAATTTCATTTTTAATTTTTAATTCAGACACGGTTATTAAAAGCGTTTTTATGCTTTTATCCCGGTGAATTATTTCAACTTCGAACTCGTTGGGGACTTTTTCGCCCAGCTGCTTTTTATCGCGCCAGTTTTTTAAGTAGTATTTAGATTCCGGCGTAAGGTAATCGATGAGGTCTCTCGATGAAAACTCTTTAAAGTCATCGTAACCGTACATTTTCATGAGAGCGTCGTTGGCGTAAATTATTTTATTTCCGGAGGATATTCCGATTCCGCAGACCGAGCTTTCTACTAGCGCCCTGAATTTTGCTTCGCTTTCCTTGAGATCGGCCGCGGCTTTATTAACGCGAAGCTCGAGTTCTTTTCTTTCGGAGATATCGAAAACCGCCGCGCTCATTCCGAAAACGGCGTTGTCTTCGTCGAATAAGGGCGTATATATGCCGTAAGTTTGAAACTTGAGCCCGTTGCCGAAATCGGCTTCGTCTTCGAAAGTAACGGTGATTCCTCGTCCCATGCATTCGTCTGCCAATTTTTTGTGCTTTTCATACAGTCCGGCCGGAAAAAATTCTTTGTAGTAATGCCCGATGATATTTTTGAGAGGGATTTTAAATGTCGTTGAATAATGCCTGTTGGCGAAAAAATACTTTCCTTCGGTATCTATGCAGGCGATCCACAGCGGAAGAGCGTCGATAGACGCCCTGAGAGAGTCTTTTATATTTACATATTGATTGAAATAATCGGAAGAAATAAAGTCGGGAACTTGCCTGCATGAAATAGCGATTGAATCTTGCGAATATCTGTCTAAATATAGTTTTGACCTTACGGCGGTCCCGTCTTTTTTTAAAAGGCGCGCCCGGTAAGCTTTGATTTCTTTTCCGCCCGGTTCTACCGCATTTGAAAAATCGAACAGGAAACGATCTTGCGGGTGAATTAGATTTATAAAATCCGTTCCCGCAATTTCTTCGGAACCGTAACCGATAAAGCCGCATCCGGCAAGATTAGTTTCGATAAGCTTTAAAGAGCCGTCGACTATAAAAACAGGGTCGTTAAAGTGCTTGAATACCAGGCCGTATAGGTCCTGAGTATTCTCTTCGGGCCTTTGCATATTGCTATAGCCGTCTTGATTGAACATTACAACGGTTAACCTCTAAAAAAGCGATAATTAAAAAATCCGGTTTAATTTATTTTACCATAGCGCTTTGATAAATTCAAGCGTTTAAATACTTAAAATTTAATTATTTATAGGAAATGCGTTTTTATTTAAAGCACGGCGAAAGAAATTATAAATACCGCGGCTGACGCGTACATGACGGGATGCACTTCGCGGCCTTTGCCGGCGGCCAATTTAAGCAGTACATGCGAGATTATTCCGTATCCGACGCCGTGGGATATTGAATATGTGAAAGGCATTGTTATCATAGTTAAAAAAGCCGGTATTGCCGTTTCGAATTCGTTGAATTTGATATTCGAAAACCCTTCCATCATCATAAAGCCTATTATTATAAGCGCGGGAGCGGTGGCTTCTTTTGGAACGATGAGGGCTATCGGGGCGAAGAAAACGCTTAAAAAGAAAAAAAGCCCCGTAGTAATAGCCGTCATTCCCGTACGGCCGCCTTCGGATATTCCGGATGCCGATTCGATATAAGCCGTCACCGAGCTTGCGCCGCAAAATCCGCCTATAGAGGCTGCGAGCGCGTCGAGGCCCAATATTTTTCCTATGCCTTCGATCCTGCCTTCTTTGTCGGTCAGGCCTGCCTGATATCCAATAGCCGTGGCCGAACCGAGCGTGTCGAAAAAATCAACGATCATAAAACTTATAAAAAAGCCTATGAGTGAAGGTTTTAAAGCTCCGGCGATATCGAGCGCGCCTATCAACGAAAAATTAGGTGTCGCGAAAAAATGGTCCGGCAGTTTTGCCACTCCGAACACGAGCGCTAAGATGGTGTTTATAATTATTCCTATAAGAATTCCGCCTCTGATTCGCAGCGTGACAAGAATGGAGATAATGATCATTCCAAGACCGGCCACCAGAGTTCCGGCGGTATTTAGAGTGGCCGCTTGCGGTTGTAAAGAAATGGGATTTACGGCAGTGAATCCGGCGTTGAAAAAGCCTATAAAAGTCAGGAAAAGCCCTATACCGGCCGCGATAGCGTGTTTAATTTCGGCTGGTATTGAATTCATTACAGTTTCACGGACGCCAAGCAAAACCAGAAGAAGCACGGCGAGTCCGTCGAGAAAAACCAGTCCCATTCCAACCTGCCATGTCTGACCGCCATTTACGACTATATAAACGAGCATCGAGTTTAAACCCATTCCCGATGCCAGTGCAAGCGGAAAATTAGCGAAAACGCCCATGAGTATGGATGAAATTCCGGCCGCCACGGCTGTGGCCACCATGCAGGCGTCCTGCGGGATTCCGGCCGCTTTTAATATCATCGGGTTTACGAAAAGGATGTAAGCCATCGTTAGAAAAGTGGTAAGCCCGGCCCTGAGTTCGGTCGTAAGATCGGTATTGCGTTCGCTGAACTTAAAAAAGTTTGATAAAACCTGCATGGTGAAACGTCCTCCAATAAATAAATATAATAATAAATATGGTTTTTTACGAAAAAGTTGCTTGATATTTTGATAATACAATAGACACTATAACCCTTTTCTGGTAAAGTGAATTTACCACAACAAACTATCCAGG
>JAKPTH010000347.1 GCA_029571125.1 bacterium | reverse complement strand
GCGACTAAAATTAAAGGCGTTTTCGCGGCCGGCGATATAACCGGGCCTTATTATTCGGTGAGCAGGGCGGTCGCCGCCGGAATCACCGCCGCTTTTTCGGCCTATGAATACGTGATGCGCCTTAAAAAGCGACCGGGCGATTATTCGCTTTTCGCCTATAAAGCCAGAAATTTCACCCCCGGTATCGAGTATCGCGAAATAGATATAGACTCGAGCCGCGATGAAACGCCAGTGCTTGCAAAGCCGGCTAAAATTAAAAAGATACTGCGCGCTAAATTCCCGGATGCGCCGGGAACGCTCATGGATAAACTGATGGTTTATTTCATTCAATATAAAATTCTCGGGCGGAAAGATTTCGAAGAGATATCAAAACTTTTGAATATAAGCTTTATCGAATTAAACGACCTGATATCTTTTATGATAGATGAAAAACTGCTTGGCATAGAATAAAACCGCCTGCCGCGGATTATATTATTTGAATATAGCCGCGGTGTGTGGTATAATAATATAACGTTCAAATATCCATAATTATAGAAACGATGTGATATTATCATATGAAATATAAACCGAACGATCCCGAAGTCGTGTCTCTGAGAAACGAGATCGCGGATTTCATCAAAAACGGCGGAACGCTTTCCAGAAAAGAACGCGAAGACAGGTTCAATAAACTGGCGGTCGAATTATTCAAGATACAGTATAATTCCATAGAAAATTACGCCCGCTATTGCTCTAAAAAGAACGCTACTCCGGCAAGCGTCGGCGATTATCTTCAAATACCTCCCATGCCGGTTTCGGCTTTCAAGACCGACGATATTTTCATATATTCTAAAGGCGAAATATACCTCACATTCAAAACTTCGGGCACCAGCGGAAGCGAACGCGGAAACGCATACTTCAGCAAGCCCTGCGCGGAGCTTACCTCGCTCGCCATAGTGGAAAACTCTAAAAAATATTTATTCCCCGACGGCGTTAACGCCCGGTTTTTTCTTATAGCTCCTTCTCCTGAAGCTATGCCGAATCTCACAATGGCTTTCGGGATAACCGAAGTGATGAAAAATACAGGCGATCTGGGCGGAAAGCATTATTTAGGCCCCGAAGGGCTTAAAACTGAAGAGCTGCTTTCAGATCTTAAAAAATGCGAATCCGAAAAGACGCCCGCCGCTATTATAGCTCCTTCATTCGCCATGGTGGCTATTTTAGATAAGCTGGCCGAAAAAAACGTTAAATTTAATATGGCGCCAAGCTCCAGGGTTCTCGACGCCGGCGGCTTTAAAGGCCGCAGCCGCGAGATATCACGGCCCGATATGGTGAAGATGATAGAAGACCGCTTCAACATAAAGCCCGAATATTGCGTAAACGCTCTGGGCATGAGCGAGCTTGGAACCCAGTATTACGACGACAATATTTTTAATGCGGTCAACGGCGTTACGGCCCCGGCCGCGAAGCGTAACCCGCACTGGGCAAGAACTCTCGTAATGAAACTCGACGGCGGCATGAATTATATAGCTCCCGGCACAGGGGGCGCAAGCGGCGCTCTCGTCCACTTCGACCTTTCTAATTTCGACCGCGCCGTAGCTATTCTTACCGACGATCTGGGCCGCTATAAAGAGGGCGGTTTCGAAATTCTAGGCCGCGTAAAAGAAGGCGATCTGAAAGGCTGCTCGCTTACAGTCGAAGAGCTAATAAATAAATCGAAAAACTGATTTTATATAATTTTCGGGCCTATTTAATTTGAAAATTTACTCTTTTATAAAAAATACGCGAAGCGTAAAATATATTATTTTTTTTGAATATAAGGAAGTGATATGATGCCGGCGGGTCTTAAATCACAAAATTTATCCATAATGATGACGGATATCCAGG
>JAKPTH010000277.1 GCA_029571125.1 bacterium | reverse complement strand
CGCCTCAATGTTAAAGCGGACCGTACGGTTTCCTATGGTCCGGCAGATAAACCCGCCATTTTGATATGGCCCGGCGGCTTCGAGTGCTGCTAGTGCATCTTTTTTATTTTGGGGTTTCGCCGCTTGGAGTATCGTGTCAATATCGGGCATCTTGTCTGCTCCTATTCCGAATAGCTCTTTAACGATAAGCGCGCATTCACGGATGGTCGTTCGATCAATTTTTGACACTGTGGTTATCAAAATTCCGAATTCTTCATTTTTACACGTGAAAGTGATGCGGTCAAGGTCTTCGAACAAACCCGACAGGGCTACTTTCAACTCCGAGGCAGTTCCGTAAAACGCGTAGGAAATTATTTTAGCATTTGATGGTTCAGTATTAGGTCTGACCCTCATGCATTCAGGCGCTTCGGTTTCGCGACGATGAAAAACGATTCGTTCTTCGTCGGGGCTGATGGGATCGTTGGCTGGTTCGGAAATGAGATGGATGTTTCGTTCGAGGTTAAGCGATTGAACCTCCCCGATGATGCCGGGGTTCGTCTTCAGGATTTTTACCAGGTTCGTATCGGGGTTTTTCAAAAAGTAGTTCTGTCCGGCGCCGTTGCTTCCACGTGTTCTCGCGCAAGTGATGACTTCTTGCCAGAGCAGGAGCGCGGCGAACCGTTGCGCGTTGACGTGATCGTTATTTTCATTTTCATCTTCATCTACGTCTATTACTTCGCTTGTGAAGTTTAAATCTTCTAACATATAGCCTCCATTAAAAAAATTCGGTATGCCTAAAAACAGGCACTCGTTAAAAATTTGAATAAGATAACTATCAGAGAACACGAGCGATAGCTAGTGTTTCTAGCATGACAGAATCTCCGGGGTGATGAGCCCCGAGCTATGTAGATTTATATAGTTGAGCATGGCCCGCTTGGGTCCCGAGCGGGCGGTCGGGTTTGGGGGGTATTTTGTACGGTGAGAAGAGTTAAATTTTTATAACAAAGGCTTGCAAAAAGAGAAAATATATGATATAATAAATGAAAGTAAGCAAGTCTGTTGTAAAATTCAACAGTCCAAGAAATCGTCGGATGGCCGTCCGGCGTTTTCTTTTTTTCACCGTTATTTTTTTATCGCGCTCCTTTCGATGTTACTCTAACAGTTTCAGTGTCGGGCTTTTTATTTTTCTTGCGAGATCTGCAGGCGTTTCGCCATTACTGTTCTTTATCGATTTATCGGCATCCTTTTTCAGAAGCATCTCTACTATGTCGTTGGCGCCTTGGCCTACTGCATAGTGAAGAGCCGTGTGACCGTCGGCGTCTCTGACGTTAAGATTAGTGGCCTCGATCAAAAACTTTGCCTGCTCATATTTTTCGTATAAAATCGCTGCCATCATTGGTGTACATGAGGTTCCGCAGTCAAAGGTTGCGTTGGTATTAGCTTTTTTCGAGAGCAGCAGTTTTAACGCTTCGAGCGGGAATCCGTTTATTGCAGCTAAAAACAGCGGGGTCTGACCATTCTCACCTACGGTATTGACGTCAGCGCCGGCTGCGAGTAG
>JAKPTH010000267.1 GCA_029571125.1 bacterium | reverse complement strand
CTGGGCCTTGCAGACCGGGCATCTTTCCGGCGGCTCGTCCCCCGCGTGAATATAACCGCAAACAACGCATTTAAACTGCCGCGCGGTCGAGACCGCTTTTTTATCCGCAGGCGATGATGCGGCCTGCTCTTCGGCTTCTACTTCGATGAATTTTTCGCTGGAGGCCTTGCAGACCGGGCATCTTTCCGGCGGTTCGCTTCCGCGGTGGATAAAGCCGCAAACGACGCATTTGAACTGTCTCATAAATCATCTCCGGTATTAAAAAATAATTAACGCTATTAGAAACTGCAGGTTACCGCAAGCCTTGCCAGCTTAATTAAAAAATCGGGATAAACGCCTAAAATTATTATTAAGGCCGAACTTATCGCAAGGCATATTGCGCTTTCCCGCCGGGCGTTGCGGAAGAAAACCGCCGTCTCGCCGGGCTCGGGCTTTTGCATATACATAGCCATTATTATTTTGATGTAATAATAAAAAGCGATGAGGCTGTTAATTACCGCAAGAAGCACCAGCGCGTGATAATTTAATAAAAACGCGTTATAAAATATTAAAAACTTGGCGATGAACCCGGAAGTGGCCGGAATTCCGGCCAGCGCGAGAAGCGCGAGGGATAAAGCCGCCGAGAAAAAGGGCTTTTTAAAGCCGAGCCCTTTCAGATCTTCAATGGTATGGACTCTGGTTTCGCCGGGCGAAAGCATCGCCAGCGCCGAAAAAATGGCTGTGTTTATGAAAAAGTATGAAACCAGATAAAAAATTATATATGCCCCGCATTCGGCAGCGTTTTTGTAAACGCCGGCCGAGCAGATGACCGCGATTAATATATATGCCGTGTGAGATATGCTTGAATAAGCCAGCATCCTTTTTATATTGTTCTGATAAAGCGCGGCTATATTGGCCACGGTCATCGTGAGAACCGCGATGACGTTCAGAACGCCCGTAATAGAAGGCGCCATAAAAATAAAGGCCGCGGCGAAAATTCTGAATATCAATATAAAAACTGCGGCTTTGACGAAATATGTCATGAATGCAGCCACGCTGATGGCGGCGGCGTCGTAAGCGTCGGGAGCCCAGCTATGAAAAGGGACGGCGGCCGCTTTGAAAAGAAGCGCCGATGTTATAAAAACCAGTCCTATCAAAAGCGGCGCGCCCGGGCCCGGACCTTGAGCGTTAGCGGCCGCCATGGCAGGTATTTGGCTGATGAGCGTGGTCTGAGCTCCGCCGTAAATATGCGCCATG
Organism: bacterium; assembly: GCA_029571125.1. GTDB lineage: Bacteria > Muiribacteriota > UBA9980 > UBA9980 > UBA9980 > UBA9980. The sequence continues at coordinate 1,438 of JAKPTH010000267.1, read as the reverse complement.
CCGAATAAAAACAACGCCCCGGCCGCCGCGCCGGTTAAAAAATATTTAAAAGCGCCTTCGACGGCCCTTTTGTTTTTGTTATCGAGAGCGCAGAGAATATAAGTTGAAAATGAAAGAATTTCTATTCCGACAATCGCCGCCAGAAGATCGTTGGCCATGGCCATTATTAATGAACCTACCGCCGCCGATAACAGCAATGCGTAATATTCCGGCTGAAAGCGGGAGGATTCGGATTTCATTTCGGCTGCCGCGATAGAAACCGTGAAAATGCCCATTATCGAAAAAATGAATCCGGCCGCGGCCGAATAATGGTCGAAAAATATGGCGTTATGAAATAAGGTGAGAGGCCCTTTTATTTTTATAAAATGGACGGCTGAAATAAATGCCATGACGGCGAAAGCCAGATATGAAAGTTTTTCCGCGGTCCTGACCGCCTTCAGGCGCCCGGCTCCGGAACGGGACTCTCCGCCCGCCGAAATTAAGAGAATAATGGCGGCGGTTATGCCGGCGATAATAAGCGGGGCCAGCGAATATAAACCTATTATTATTTCTTCTTTTGACATATAGCATTCACCGAATATTCATTAAAATTTAAATCAGCCGAGCCGGCCGGCCTGACATAGGTATAAGGCGCCGTGATTTTTTTAACTGCATTTTCTATTTTACAGCTTATAAAGCCGGGGTAAATCCCTATTGCGAACATTAAGGCCACAAGCGGAGCCATGCATAATTTTTCAGTATTGCTCAGATCGTGCAGAGTTGCATTTTCTTTTTTCGTAACGCTTCCGAGAAATATCTTTTCATAGGCTGAAAGCATGTAAACCGCGCCTATGATTACGCCCGACGCAGTGAGCGCTCCGAGCGTCCACGAACGGCTGAAAACGCCCGCGAGTATCATAAACTCTCCGATGAACCCGTTCAGGCCGGGCAGGCCTATGGATGAAAAAGAAGTTATCGCAAACAGCGTCGAGTAAAACGGCATATTTGCGGCTATACCGCCGAAGTCGTCCAGCTGCCTGGTGTGACGGCGTTCGTAAATCATGCCTATTAGCAAAAACAGCGCACCGGTGGATATGCCGTGGTTGATCATCTGGATTATCGAACCGCTTACGCCCGATGCGCTAAGAGAAAATATGCCGGCCACGATTGCGCCCAGATGCGCCACCGATGAATACGCGATTAATTTCTTCAAGTCGGTCTGCGCGTAAGACATAAGCGATCCGTAAAGCACGCCGAACGCTCCCAGAAACATCATTGACGGTGCGAAATACGCCGCCGCCTCGGGGAACATAGGGATTGAAAAACGCAGGAACCCATAAGTGCCCATTTTTAAAAGTACGGCGGCAAGCATGACCGAACCGCCGGTCGGCGCCTCGACATGCGCGTGCGGAAGCCATGTATGCAGCGGAAAAAGCGGAACTTTTACCATGAACGCCAG
>JAKPTH010000261.1 GCA_029571125.1 bacterium | reverse complement strand
ATAGATTTCGATAAAAGAAATATTAAGCCTGGCGCTAAAACGCTTCGCGCGATAGTCGCTCTGGGCAAGAAACATTTTTACGTGAACGGTATAAGGCCCATGGAAAAGGGCGTTTTTGTGGTGGGAGCGTCCTCCGATTACCTCATAGCCGATGTAACCCGCTGCGGGCGGCGCGTAAAATGCGGCGATACCCTGGAGTTTTCGCTGGATTATGCCGCGCTTATGAGCGCGATGCGAGCGGCGGGAAGATATATGTCTTATTCGATCGTCAACTCATAAAACGCAATGCTCTTCGGGCGGCTCTAGCAGTCGAAAAGGTCTATCACCCGGTAATTTTGCGAGTCGAACAGGCCGGCCGAACTCATTTTAAGGGCCGGTATGACGAACAGCGACATGAACGAAAGCGTCATGAAAGGCGCCGTCAGGGTCGTTTTTATTCCGGTTTCGACTATCTCTTCGAGCCTGCGGTACTTTTCTTCTACCGCTTCGCAAGGCATATCGCTTATTATGCCGCCTATCGGCAGCTCGAGTATATCGCAGTCCCCCCCGGCCGAAACGGCGCTTATTCCGCCCCTGGCTTTTATGACCATATTTACGGCTTTAGCCAGCGATTCGTCGTCGGAACCCGCGGCTATTATATTGTGCGCGTCATGATTGACGCTCGAGGCTATCGCGCCGTTTTTAAATCCCGTGTTTTTGATGAAGCCTATAACCGGCGGCGAATCTTTATAGCGGCTTATGAGCGCTATTTTTAAAATATCGTTTTCTATGTCGGCGGCGGCGTTTCCGCCTTCGATTTTTATTTCATGAACGCCCCTGCTGGTGACCAGACTTCCGTTGAAAGCTTCTATCACGTTGACTTTTCTGCGATTTGCCTTCACCGCGAAATCTTCGGGTCTTTTGAAGCCTGCGTTGAAAGCGTATTTAAAAGAAGTTTTTAGCGACTCGACGTAAACTCCGCCGGAATCGCTTACCGCTTCTCCGCGGATGAAGCATTTTAAAACGGTGAAGTCGCAAAGATTGTCGACTATAAGAAAATCCGCGCTGTCGCCGGCTCGCAATAATCCGCAGTCCAGTCCGTAGTGAAGCGTCGGATTGAGCGACGCGGCTTTCATGGCGTTTATCGGATCGATCCCCAGCGCGACCGCTTTTTTTACGAGAAGGTTTATATGGCCTTTTAAAAGATCGTCGGGGTGGCGGTCGTCGCTTGAAAACATGCAGCTTTCAGGATGAGTTGAAAGAAGCGGATAGAGATTGTCGAAATCTTTGGCCGCGGAGCCTTCGCGTATCTGTATCTTCATTCCGCAGGCTATCTTTTCGAGCGCTTCGGCGATTTTCACGCATTCATGGTCGGTGGTTATTCCGGCCGCGGCGTACTTTTTGAGCGCTTCGCCCGAAAGGCCGGGCGCATGGCCGTCCACCGCTTTTTTATATTTTCGGGTTATGGCTATTTTTTCGAGAAGTTCTTCGGACGAATTAAGCACGCCCGGAACGTCCATAACTTCGCCGAGATGGTTGACGTCGGGAAGTTTCATAAGCTCCTCCACGTCGGCGGGAGTTATGCTGAATCCGGCGCCGGAATCGAACGGGACGCATGACGGGGCGCTGAAATAAAATTTGAGAGGCGACTGCCTGGCGTTTTCGATCATGAACATAACGCCTTCTATTCCGCTGACGTTGGCTATTTCGTGGGCGTCGGAAACGGTGGCGACGGTGCCGTGGCGAAGGGCGACCCTTGAAAATTCCACCGGCGTGAGCATCGAGCTTTCTATGTGGATATGCGAATCCACGAAGCCCGGGATTAAATATTCGCGGCCTTCGCGCGGGCCGCCGCCGTCGATAATATCAACCGCGGATATTATGCCGTTTTCGACGCTTACGGCGCCGTAAAAAATTCGCGATTTTATCAAATCGACAATGTTGCCTTCTATTCTCATTTCATACCGCCCTTAATATTTTTATATCATGACCTTTTTTGTCATTTGGCAATTTTATAAGTGATAGAATATTATTTTTTAGATAAAAAGTCAACTTTTTTGCATTTTTTATTGAAAGTATTTATTAAATTTAATATAATAGCCCCGTGGTAAAGATAATATTTAAAAAAATCACGGAATATAAAACCGTCATAGGCATTATGACCGGCACTTCTCTCGACGGCGTCGATACGCTCGTTACGCGCATCATGGGCCGCGGCGCTTCCATGCGCCATGAAAATTTATGCTTTAAGGTATTCGAAATACCTTCAGGGCTCAAAGAACGCATGCGCTCGATCATGAAAAACAAAACCGCCGCGCTGGAGGAAATATGCCGCATCAATTTCGAGCTGGCCTCCCTTTACGCTGACTGTATAAAAAAAATATGCCGCGCTTCGGGCGTCGGAGTCGAAGATATAGATTTCGCCGGTATTTCAGGCCAGACGTTTTTCCACGTTCCAGGCGAGGCCACCATGCAACTCGGATCGGGTTCGGCCCTTTCGTCCATTTTGAATTTGCCCGTAGTGTGGGATTTCAGGGCCGCCGATATAGCGGCCGGAGGTCAGGGCGCGCCGCTTGTGCCGTATCTTGATTTCGTTCTTTTTTCGCCGCTTAAAAGAGATATCGTAACGCTTAACATAGGCGGAATATCGAATATAACGCATATACCGGCGGCCGGAGGGTTTTACGCCGTAAAGGCTTTCGACTGCGGCCCAGGCAACATGATAATAGATAAAATGGTTATCGAAATGACGGGCGGGCGTAAGAAATACGATAAAGACGCGGCTATAGCCCTCGGCGGAAAGATGGCGCCGGAGCTTTTTGAATTGATGAGCTCCCATCCGTACCTGAAAATCGCCCCGCCGAAGAGTACCGGCCGCGAGGCCTTCGGCGACGCCTACACCAAAGGGCTTATCGATTACTGCAAAGCCGTGAGCATAAGCTTTCCCGATATGATAAGAACCGCTACGGAATTTACGGCTTACTGCGTTATCGAGGATATAAAAAAACATATCGCGCCCAGCTTCGCCGCATCCGGCATAAAAAAGGCCTGCGGCCGGGGCGCGCTGCTCGTGTGCGCGGGCGGCGGAGCGGAAAACCCCCTGATTTTCGAAACTTTAAAAAAAGGCGCCGGGTCCGCCGGAATTGAAACCGTCCGCTCGAATTCGATGGGCGTGGATTCGAAATCCAAAGAAGCTCTGCTGATAGCCGTTCTGGCTAATGAAACCGTTTACGGGGGCGCTTCCAACGTGCCTTCGGCTACCGGCGCGAAAAAAAGCGTAGTGTGCGGGAGCGTGGCATATCAACCGCGCCGGCCCCTTCAAAAAAATGTCCGGAGGATAAGGGAAATTGAATAAATATAACAAGCTTTTAATTATATTCGTATTTTCGGTATTATTATTTTTTATAATATTCAACCGCGCTCTGGACCGCGTTTTGGTTTTTTCCGACACGCTTAATTTAACTTCCGATACGGCTTATAACGAAGCCATGAAAAAAGACCGCGCTTTTTTAAAAAACCTCGGAACTAACGAAGTGAAGGTTGGCGCATATGTTCTCAATTATAAAAACCTCAACATAAACAACGGCACGTGCACGATCGATTTTTACTTCTGGCTCATATGGAGCAATCCGGAAATCGATCCGCTTCAATTCGAAGTAATGAACGCGGCCGTCGATTATAAAGATCTTATTTCCGACGAAACCGTCGAAGTGGAGGGCAGGGTTTATAAATGGGTTAATTACAGGATCGTCGCGACCACGTCCAACGACTTTAATTTTAAAAATTATCCTCTCGACATGCAGGCGGTCAATATTGAAATCGAAGATAAAGAGCTTGACATAAGCAAGATGAACTACGTTATTTCCACCTATGAAAACTCTATCGACTCGAGGGCTAAAATTCAGGGCTGGGAAATACGCGGCAAAGACTGCCACATAACGACCCACAAATACGACACCAACTTCGGTTTTACACCGGAAAATGCGGCCAGCAGCGATTATTCGAGATACGTTTTAAAGACGGCGATATCGCGTCCTTATTTTTCCTCGATGCTCAAGGTGATGCTGCCGCTGACCGTTATTTTATCGCTTTCGTTCATATCTTTTTTCCTGAGCCTGGATAAATATTCCCAGCGAATATCGCTCGCTGTTTCGACGGTCTATACGTCGGTCGCCTTTCACATTAACCTTTCGGCCGCGATTCCGCAGGTAAGTTATCTCACCCTCGCCGACCGGCTTATGATCTCCATCTATTTCATGCTCGCCGTGAGCATTGTCTCGATCGTCGCCATGACGGTGCTAGTTGACAAGAAAAAAGACGAGCTCGCACTGAAAATAAACAGGATCTTGATAATGCTTTTTCCGGTCTTGTGCTTCGTCGTAATCTCATCGCAGTTTGGAAAATAATTTTAAAAAAATGCCGAGCAATAGATAAGATTCTCATCGGTAATGTTGAAATAAATTTTAGTGTTGGAGCTGATATAAGCCATCGAAAACGCCTTTAAAACATAAAATTATGCTTATAATATAGCACGAAAATATTTACTGTCAAGAAATATGCTGAAATATACTTTTTTCAAAAATCTAAAGCGTTCTATCTATTCGAAAAATAAATCTATTATCATTTAACAGATAATAAAAAAGAAACTATTTTGCTATTGTAAAATCGTATATAACATATAAAAAAATCAAAAATGAAATAATTGCAATAAACAGATCAAAAATAGTAAATTTAAAATTATTTTCGCTCATATATATCACCACTCAACATTAATTTTTATTTTTTTATGGTTCTTCTCCGAAAAAGTTGCTAGGTATTTGATAATATAATGGACACTATAACCCTTTTCTGGTAAAGTTAATTTGTCACAACAAACCAACCAGGAAAGAGGGATTATAATGTCCAGAATAAATCTTACTCCATTACTGTCTGATTGTCAAGCGAAAGTTGTCGATCAATATGTCTTATTTGATAAAAAAGTCGTCAATGTCGTTCTAATGCCCGATGAAAGGTATAATCCGATTTGCAGTCGTTGCCATGCTTTCTGTAAAAAAGTTCACTCTTATACCGACCGTGAAATAAGGGATTTGAATGTTTTTGACTTTAAAACCATCATAGCTTGCTGCTATCGCAAGGTTAGATGCCCGAATTGCGGCATAACCGTTGAAGATATTGGATTAACCGAACCTGGCGTCAGAATAACTAAAAGGCTGGCCGAATATATCGTGATTTTATGCCATTTTATGGCTATTACAGACGTCGCCAGGCACCTTAGCCTCGATTGGAAGACGATCAAAG
>JAKPTH010000229.1 GCA_029571125.1 bacterium | reverse complement strand
CCCTACGAGTTCGTCGCGGCGCATCTGTTCATTGAGGGTATTGAGCATTCTCGACACGCGCCAGTCGATTACGTCGTCGCCGATTCTAACGAGAATGCCGCCTATGATTTCAGGCTTAACCCTGTTTTTTATTTCGAGTTTCAATCCGCTGAGACTTTCGAGGCGGCTCTTGAGTTCCTCTGATTGCGAGGCTTCCAGAGGGAACGCCGTCTGCACGTCGGCCATGAAAATGCCCTTAAGCCTTTTAACTTCGATCTGGTACTGCTTTAAGATCATGCCTATTTCGTAAATGCGGCGTTTTTCTATGAGCAGCCTCATGAAGTTATATACGGTTTTACTAATATGCTCTTTCCAGAGCTTATCTATAAGTTCGAGCTTTTCGGCCCTTTTTATGCGCGGATGAGTGAATATTTTTGTGAGGCGCGCGTCCGATTTTAGAGTTTGAATGATAAACTTGATGTCCTGTTCGAATCTTTGCGTTTCGCCTTCGCCGTGCGCGAGCCTCAGGAGGGCCTCCGCGTAACGCTTTGCTGCTACCGCTTCTGCCACTCTATGTCACCAACTTTTTGTATGAAATCGCCTATCATCGTCTTGTGGCGGTTTACATCGATTTCCTGTTTCAATATTTTCGAGGCTATCTGGATCGAAAGGTCGCTCAGGTAATCCTGGAGCTTGTCCAGCTCTTTTTTCGTTTCGATTTCTATCTTCGCTATGCCTTTATCGATTATGAGCTGTGCTTCGCGGCGGGCCTCTTCGAGGATTTCTTCGCGCTGACGCTGCGCGGCTTTAATTTCGTTGCGCTTGATTTCGTCTATTTCAAGCTGTATTTTCTTTATCTTTTCATCATGGGCTTTTTTTAAGTTTTCCGCGGCTTCGCGGTCTTCTTCGATCTTTTTGTAGAGAAGCTCGATGTCGAGCTGGCGCTTTTTAAGCACCTGGCCTACCGGAGTGAAAAGAAAACGGTTGAGCACGTATAAGACTATGAAAAAATTTATGAATTGCCAGAGTAAATTAATGTTAATATCTAACATTACGCAGCCCCTCTCATGCCGTAAGTAAATAGGTGAGCGTTAAAACACTTAATTCGAGAGCATTTACGGCGGGCGACCCGAAATTACGGTTGTTCCATAATAAAGGCGTCCGCCCGCTTATATGCCGTGCTTTTTTATATGATTACCATCTTACGAACAGGAGGATAAGCGATATAACCAGGCAGTAAATCGCGAGGGACTCGATAAGCGCGAGGCCTATGATCATCGTGGTACGGATTTCGCCGGCGGATTGAGGCTGTCTTGCGATGCCTTCGAGGGCCGCTACTATCGATTTACCCTGTGCCAGAGCCGCTCCGAATGCGCCTATTGCGATGCAAAGCGATGAGAAGATTACACTCCATACGTGAAGGTCTAACTGAAGATTCATTAAAATTCCCCTTTCATAATTTTTAATGGTTTTGTTTGTTTTGTTTATTTTAAAAAACTTGAACGCGATTATTGATTTTTAATGCGAATGTCCGGCTTTATCGTCGTGACCGCCTTCGTGATGTTCTTCATGCGGAAGCGCGCCGGAAATATAAGCCATCGTGAGCATCGTGAAAACCAGCGCCTGTATCAGGCATGAAAAACATGCCAGAAAAAGCATGGGCAGGTGAAAAAACGGGAAATAAGCCTTGACGCCCAGAAAAAACAGTATGCATATAGCGATGTCTTCGCCTCTGATATTTCCGAAAAGTCGTATCGATAAAGACAGAGGGCGCGCAAGCTCTCCTATTATATGTATGGGGATCATAAGCGGCGCCAGCCACCAGATGTCGCCCGCGAAATGCTTTAAATATTTCAGGCCCTGAGTTTTAAGGCCGAAGTAGTGTATCGAGAAAAACGTGACGAGCGCGAGAGCGGCCGTGGTATTTAAGTTTGCGGTAGGCGCTTCGAGCCCTGGAATGAGGCCGAGGTAGTTGGAGAAAAGTATGTAAATAAACAAAGAACCTATCAGCACCAAAAAATTGCGGCCGGCAGGCCCCATCATACTGACCACGTAAGTATCGAGCGATTCGTATATCAGCTCTAAAAAATTCTGTCCTGCCGATATATGCCTTAATTTGAGGTCGCGCGAGCAGTAGGCCAGAAAAGCCGTTAAAGCCGCTATTATTATGAGGCTCATTATTACCACTACGAAGTGATGGCCGCCTATGGAATGAAAGGTATGCTCGATCCAGTGGCGGTTGAAGATTATGGAAGGCTCTATCATTGAGGCGGATGAAGCCGCCGCGCTGACTTCGCCGGTGCCGGAAGCGGCGGCCGAGGCCAGTGATAACACGGGATAGCTGACGCCGGATATGCCGATAGCGGTTGAAACCGAATTAAACATGCAGTCATTCTCCATAATAATTAATATTTTCAATCTTATGAAACGTTCAGGGTAAAATTTTTTTAATAATATCAAATTTTTTTTAAAAATGCAATATTTTTATAAAAAAAAGTGGCGCCGCTTATCGTGAAACTTTTTGCATCTGGCAGAAGCTTCTTTTTTTAAGGGAAATGGGCGTATCGCATGGAGCGCGTGAAAATTTTATGTTGAAAATTTAATCGAAATGTATTAAAATTAATGCAGTATTTTTTAATATAAAAAGAAGGCGGTCGTATAAAATGAACCCGAAGGAAATAGGCCTTATAAAAAAGGTGGCGGAGATATTCGAGAAAAATGAGGATTATATACTTGGAAAATGGATAGAGCTCGTAAAGAAAGAAAATATAATTTCAAACGATGTCGAGCTGGGTTATTATAAAGACGGCTTTAAAAAACTTATCGAAGATTTTTCATATTATCTTAAAAATGCCGATTTCGAAGGATATTACAGGGGAAATTCTGAGCTGGCGAAAGAAATAGCTTATAACGATATTTCTTATCCTAAGTTCGTCGAAGCGTTTCATCTTTTTGAAGACAGCTATAACGATTTGCTGTCAAGAAATATTGCTCATTCGGAACTTCTCCGCTGCCTCGGCGCCATCGATAAGCTCCATCATACCACTATTTCCCGCGTGTCGCAGGCGTATTTCGAGATAAACGACGTTACCGTTTTCGCGCTCGCCAAGCTTGCCGAATTGCGCGACCCCGAGACCGGATATCATCTTGAGCGCACGCGTGAATATTCGGTTATGCTGGCTACTGAAATCGGATGCGCCGAGGATTTCGTTAATAACATTTATAAAGTAGGGCCGCTTCACGATATAGGAAAAGTCGGCATACCGGACAGGGTTTTACTGAAACCGGCCGCGCTCACCGAAGAGGAATACGCGGAAATGAAAAAGCATCCGGTTATAGGCGCCGACGTTATTTTAAGCATTATCGCCGATCATCATATCAGCCGGGGTTATCTGCTTATGGCCAGGGATATAATTTTGCATCATCACGAAAAATACGACGGAACGGGCTATCCCTGCGGCCTTAAGGGCGAAGAGATTCCGCTGGCGGCCAGGATATTTTCCATAGTGGACGCCTATGACGCCATCGTTTCAAAACGGCCTTATAAACCTGCGCTTCCGCATGAAGAAGCGCTTAAGCGGATAAAAAAAGATTCGGGAACTCATTTCGATCCCGCGCTGGTTGAAGCTTTTTTCAGGATACACGAAAAGCTGCATGCGACTTATGAAAAATATAAGGATGACTTTAAGTTCGGCGTCAAAGTAAGATAAATCAAGAAATGGGGAATAAAAATTGATAAAAAAAATATGCGTTTTTTGCGGATCGAATTCCGGCAATAAGCCAGAATATGTCCAGGCGGCCCGCGAGCTGGGCGAAAACATGGCGGCGAGCGGTATTGAGCTGGTTTACGGCGGCGGCAACGTCGGCATAATGGGCGAAATAGCGAACGCGGTTCTCGCGCGCGGCGGCAAAGCCGTCGGGGTGATCCCGAAAACTCTCGTAGATAAAGAACTCGCTCATCGTTCGCTTACTGAGCTCAGGGTGGTAAGCACCATGCATGAGAGAAAAGCGCTTATGTCGGAGCTTTCCGACGCTTTTATAGCGCTTCCGGGCGGCATCGGCACGCTCGAGGAATTTTTTGAAGTGCTTACATGGGCGCAGCTGGGTTTTCAGAAAAAGCCCTGCGCGCTTTTGAATACGGCCGGCTATTACGACCATCTGATATCTTTTATCGGAAAAATGGTAAGCGACGGTTTTTTGCATGAAAGCCACCGCGGCCTGATGGTTATCGAAAAGAATCCGGCCGCCGTGATTGAAAAAATAAAAAGCCATAAACCGGTTTGCACCGATAAATGGCTTAACGATTTCAATCTGAATCGTAACGATTATTGAGGCACGCAAGGCAACCGATAAAAAAACGGCGCCGGTTAATCGAACAGCGCCGTTTTTTTTATTCGTTCAGTTTAATGTTTCTTTCTTTATTTATCCTGGAGTCGAAGATTTTAACTTCGCGGTCGAGGACTTCTATTACGCGGAATAAACCGCTGTCTTCGCTTTCGCCGCTGGTCATCTGATAAATTTTATTGTTCAGGCAAAGCGTGGCGAATTTTCTGTACGACGAGCCCACTATAAAAGTAACTTTTATGGGAAGCGGTTCGACCGCGGGGGCGGGCGTTTTTATTTTAACGTCTTTTTCGGAAGGTCCCTGCGGTTCTACGGGAGGCGGCGGCGTCAGAAGGACTTTGAACGGGTCCTTGTCTTTTTGCTTCGGAGCGAATTCCTTCGAGTCGGGGTCCCCTGC
>JAKPTH010000208.1 GCA_029571125.1 bacterium | reverse complement strand
CAGCCCGAACGGCGGAACTTTCAATTCCACGCAAAGCGTAACTATAACTTCGGCCACGGCAGGCGCTATTATCAAATACACGCTTGACGGCTCGACGCCTTCGGCTTCTAACGGCACCGTTTATTCAGGCGCCATTTCGTTGAGCACTTCAAAAACCATTAAGACGATAGCTACAAAAGCGGGCATGACAGATTCTACCGTTACCTCCGCTTCGTTTATGATAAACATACCGCTTCCTCAGGTTGCGGCTCCCGTAATCAGCCCGAACGGCGGAACGTTCGACGCCACGCAAAGCGTTACAATAACTTCAACTACCGCCGGCGCCATTATCAAGTACACGCTTGACGGCTCGACGCCCTCGGCTTCCAACGGATCAACTTATTCTGGTGCTATTTCGTTAAGCGAATCTAAAACCATTAAAGCGATAGCTACAAAAACCGCAATGACCGATTCAACGTTAACTACCGCTTCATTCAGCATAAGCATACCGCTCGTCCAAGCCGCAGCGCCTACTTTCGGCGTTACGGAAGGAACTTTCGACGCCACGCAATCTGTCGTTCTCAGCAGCGCGACTGCGGGCGCCTCTATTTATTACACGATCGACGGCTCTGCTCCCACCTCGGCAAGCGCGTTATATTCGTCGGAGATTTCGGTCGGCGTAAATACGACTGTTAAAGCGATAGCGGTTAAATCCGGAATGGCCGATTCAAACGTCGCAAGCGCGACTTATAACATAAGGGCCGCAGCTCCGGCTTTCAACCCGGCTGCCGGAAGTTTTTCGAGCGCTCAAAATATAACTATTACCAGTGCAACGCCCGGCGCCACCATAAAATATACGACCGACAGTTCGACGCCTTCGGCGACGAACGGTCTGACTTACTCATCGCCGATCTCTCTGGGGACGACGACGACAGTAAAAGCTATCGCCATAAAAACCGGAATGACCGATTCCAATGTTTCTACCGCATTATACAGCATAACAATTTACTCGGGCGGAGGCGGCACGCCGCCCGCGGACACCACGCCGCCCACATTCGCGGCGACATATCCTAAAACCGCCACGGTAGCCACTACCACTCTCGATTTAAAAGTGCAGTCAAGCGAAAGCGGAACCGCATATTACGTAATACTGGCCGACGGCGACTCCGCTCCTATCGCCGCCCAGGTCAAAAACGGCACCGACGCGTCCAACGGCGCTCTGGCGGCCAACCTCAAAGGCAGCCTGACCCTCACGGCCAATACCGAAGCTACCGCCAATATAACAGGCCTGACAGCCGGCACCGCCTATGACATTTATGTGGTCGCGCAGGACGGCTCATCTAACCTTCAGGCTTCGCCGGTGAAGGTGGATGTGACAACTATAAATCTTTTAGATTTAAGCGGCGTTGGAATAAATGTTGTCGCAAATAATCTTACCGGAACAGCAACTACAATGCAATACAGTTTAGATTCGACTGATGGCAGCAACGGAACATGGACTGATTGCACACTTGCGAATACTGCAGTTACTTTTGTAGTTGGTAAAGTATACGTGAGAGAAAAAAACCAAACAACCAATTTCAGATTGGTCGCTACAATTGCAGCAGTTGCTGCCGCGCCTAACATCACATACAGCTTTGACGGTGTTGACGCGTTAAAACTCAAAAATTCAGACAGCACTATGGAATTTAGCGTTAATGGCGGTACGGTTTGGAGCGCATGCGGTGGCGCTGATCACGCACTGACTCAAGCTCAGGCGGACGGCCTCACAAACGCTAACGGTCTTAAGATTCGAATCAAAGCTGCTGGCACCACACAGTTCTCGGCAACTAAGTCGATAGCTATAACCGATGGTCCTGCTGCCCCTAGTTTTACTAATGCAACCGCTGGAGCACCAGGTACTTTAGCCGGTCTACCTGCTTCAGCCACAAATTTAGAAGGTAATGTTAATAGCGGTGTATGGACCGCTTTAGTCGTCGATGGTTCTGGTAATAGTACAACACTTACTTTTATCTCTACAGACACAATTAATGTTCGCGTAAAAGCTACCTCAACAACACAATTTGGCACTTCCGCCTCTCAGGTTGCTCCTTAATAAAAACTGATAAAATTTAAAAAGTGCTAAAATAAAAAACATCACAATCTTGCTCAAACTGTCAAAATTTTATAAAATTTTGACAGTTTGAGCTTTCAATATTTTTTTTGAGAATAATTACATAAAATTATAAAGCTTTCAAAGATATTTCATCACAAAAAGTGCATTAAAATCAAGTCAGTTGAAAACAAAGAATCTTCTTTTCATTTGGTTCGGATACAGTTTATAAGTGAGAGCCATATAGCCTATAACCCTCCATGCCTTCCATAAAACCCCATATTGATTAACCATCCGGCCATTCTTGCTGCGCAGACGCGCGCATGCGCGCGTCTGCAAAAAAAATTAAAATAAAATAAAGAATGAAAAAATAAAAAAGATAGATAACAAAATGGAATTGAAATTCCGGCAGCCCCAAAAAAGAGCATAGCCGAATTAAAGGCACGGCAGAAAAGCCGGCGTTCCACAATAATAAAGCGTCAGGCAGATTCGGGGTTGGAAGGGATTTTAAGGGAAGGGAGGGGCCGCGGCCCATCGCCTTCCCTTATCTGTTAAAAAACAAATATTTAATTGCATTTTAAAAACCTAACACATTACACAACAATTCGTAAAGTAAAGAGAGAGCTGTATTTTATTTATCGCGCCATATAATATGCCGCACTATTTATAAAGCAATTTATACCATCTCGGCACCACGTCCTGACATCTGCCTTGAAAAATATCGCATGATATGTTAAAATAAGTCAGTTAAGCATACGTTTTAAAAAGCAGATAACGCATTTTAATTTCGTTAAAATCGAGTCGGCGTAATTTAAAAAATCCTTTAAAATCTAATAAATTTATGGAGGCAGGTTATGAAAAGCAGGTTATTGAAACTTTTGATGGTTTTTGTTATGTTCTTCTCTTCATTCGGTTTTCTTGAAGCGGCAGATTTGAGAATACCGGAAGGCACGCTGGTTAAGATCAGTCTCGAAACGCCGCTTTCGTCAAAAGTAAATAAAAAGGGCGAAATGGTTAAGTTCAGCGTTGTAGAGCCGGTGAAGATCGCCTCGAAAACGGTCATTGAAAAAGGCGCACTGGCGCAGGCGCAGATAACCGAAGTACGCGGCCCCGGCAAATTCGGAAAAAACGCAAGGATAAAGTTGAAATTTCTTTTTGTGATGGACAAAAAGGGTAAGCAGGTATCGATAAATCTCGGAGAAGAATCGGCTAAGATCAACAAGCAGGAAGGCTATGCCATAGGCGCGTCGGCAGGCGGATTTTTATTACTGGGTCCCATCGGCCTCCTTGGCGGAGCGTTCGTTAAAGGAAAGCATGTAGAGCTGGAAAAAGGCAGCAAGCTTTTTGTAGAGACCGTAAAAAAATAAAAATCGGCATAAAAGCCAAAGGCGACTCATTATCAATTGACAAAAACCGCATAAATCGGTTATAATATGGCTGGTTTTATTTTCGGGTTTAAGTGTAATATTTTATAAAGTCAAGGAGGCGGCCGTGCAGGTTTTAATTATGTACTATTCAATGGGCGGCAGAACTAAAAAGATGGCTGAAGCAATCGCTCGCGGGGTGCAATCGGTAGCGGGCGCGGCGTGCGTTATAAAAACCGCGGAAGAAGTCACCAAAGAAGACCTTATAAACGCCTCGGCTCTAATAGCCGGTTCGCCTTCATATTTAGGCACCATGGCGGCCGATTTAAAGAAAATATTCGAAAAAAACATAGGCATCCGTGATAAGATGTGCGGCAAGGTCGGGGCGGCTTTCGCGGGCGCGGCGGAAACTCCGGGCGGCGCGGAAACCACCTTATTTTCAATAATACAGGCCATGCTCATTTACGGCATGGTCATAGCCGGGACGCCGGTATCGACGGCTTCGGGGTATTACGGCGCTGCCATCACCGGAAATGGCGGCGGTGCGGAAGCGGACCGAGACACTTTCGAACTGGGCAGAAACGTGGCGTTACTGGCCATGAAACTGTCGAAATAAACGCAGCCAAAAAGCATTCGGCTCTAATAAATCAAAAGTATATATTAAATCAATCGATAAATTAAAGGAGAATTAAAATTGCAGGTCAATCAAGCAAAAAAAAGAAAAATAATCGTAACCGTGGGTCTTCCTTACGCTAACGGCAACATTCACATAGGCCACCTGGTGGAATATATTCAAACCGATATATTCGTAAGGTATCATAAGCTTGTGGGGAACGACTGCGTGTATATCTGCGGCGACGACACCCACGGCACGCCCATAATGATTTCGGCCAGGAACGCCGGCATAACGCCGGAAGCGTTAATAAATAAAGTGCATCAGGAGCATTCGAAGGATTTCGCCGATTTTTATGTAAATTTCGACAATTTCCACACTACCCATTGCGAAGAGAACCGTGAGTTTTCGGAGTTCATCTATTTAAAGATGAAGGAAAAAGGGCTCATTTCGGAGACGCAAATCGAGCAGCTTTACTGCGAGCATGATAAGATGTTTCTGCCCGACCGTTTTATAAAAGGGTCATGTCCTAAATGTAAAGCTCCGGACCAGTATGGCGATTCATGCGACGCGTGTTCGTCCACTTACGCCGTAACGGATGTAATAGAGCCTTACTGTTCCATGTGCAAGACCAAGCCGGTAATCAAAAAATCGACGCATTATTTTTTCCAGCTGAGCAAAATGGCGGACGATCTTCAGAAGTGGATAAGCGAAGGGCATCTGCAGCCCGAAGTAACCAATAAGCTCGGCGAATGGTTCAAAGACGGCCTTCGCGACTGGGACATCTCGCGCGACGCGCCTTACTTCGGCTTTAAGATACCGGGCTCCGAAGATAAATACTTTTACGTATGGCTCGACGCGCCGGTAGGTTACATGGCCTCGCTCAAGAACTGGGCGGCAAGAAACGGCCGTACTTTCGAAGACATGTGGCAGGACCCGAATTCTGAAATTTACCACTTCATAGGTAAAGATATACTTTACTTCCACACGCTGTTCTGGCCGGCGATGCTCATGACGTCCGGGTTTAAGACGCCGAATAAAGTATTCGTCCACGGCATGTTGAAAGTGGATAACGAAAAAATGTCAAAATCCAAGGGCAAGTTCATCAACGCGAAGACATATCTAAAATATTTAAACCCCGAGTATCTTC
>JAKPTH010000207.1 GCA_029571125.1 bacterium | reverse complement strand
GCCTACTCATCCAAAGGAGTTGACACGCCGGCGGACCTCGAAGAAGTCGTTAAAATAATAAATCAAAAAAAGAAGGTGTAATTTTAAGAAATGGATTTTAAAATCAATAAAAAACTCGCGTTGTTAATACCGGCCGCAGTTTTGATATTTTCGGCTCAGCCTTTCGCCGCTTCGGCTTTCGCGCAGGAAGCCTACGGCAAAGCCACCGCGGCCGTTGAAATCAACCGGAAAGCCCCGGCGGTCAAAATCACGCCCGCCCCGCTCAGGGCCCCGGGAACTCCGATGCCGGGCCTTCCGAAGCCGCAAGCGCCGTGGGGCGTTAAAGCCCCCGAAGCCAAAAGCATGCCGTCCGCCGCAGAAGCCACTTCGGAAGCGGCCGTTTCGCACAGGGGCGCCGTCAGCTATCAGCTGCCTTCCGGCTATAGCGGAACTTTCGAAGCTTCCATAGAAAAACTATACCTGAAAAAAGACGACCTTCCGGACAATCTCATACTGGCGCCGGTCGCCAAGATGAAAACCAACCCGCAGCTTTCGACCACAAAAGCGGATTTCGAAAAGATAGCCAAAGAAGCTTTTCGCTCGAGCGTTTCCACTTCAAACTGGCGCGTGGCGCATACTTCTTTTTACAAGGGAAAAGACGCCGAAGACGACACCATATACATATGCGTGGCCGTCGAATACAAACGCGAGACGAACCCGCAGTCTTTCGCTAAAGACATAGAGCTTCTCAAGCTTTATCTCAAAAAGGAAACCTCCGACGAATACGTTCTGCTAGAGAAATTCCCGTTCATGGTAGTAATGGGCTCCAACCAGATCGGCGATTACGAGTTCGCCACGGTAAAAGAAATAGCTTCGCGCCTCAAAGTCAAGCTTTTCGGCGCCGCGCCGGTCGAAGCGTCGGCCGTTGTTTACCCCGCGGAAAAACCCGCCGCGAGCGTCGCCGCCGCGCCGGCCACGGCCGAAGCAGCTCTTAAAAGCGCCGCGCCCGCAGCATCCACCGCCGAAGCCGGCTTGAAAAAAAATCCAAAAACGCAAATCGAAGAGATCACAGCGGATGAATAATCAGAGCGCACGAATTCTGAACGGCATCGATAACTTCATAGCCGGCCGCGCCGATTATTCTTCATTTAAGAAAATCGGCCTGGTATCCAACTCCAGGGCCGTGACGGCCGATTTCAAAATCAATCTTCACGCACTGCTGGAAGCGGGCTTCGACGTGCGCTACATTTTTTCGCCGGAGCATGGATATTTCGCTAACGTCCGCGACGGGGACTATATCGACGACGGATCGCACCCGGATCTCAATATACCTATATTGAGCCTTTTCACAGAGGGCCATTCCCGTAACGCGGTGGCGGAAGCGCTTGCCGCAAATCCGGTCGACGCCGTAATTTTCGACATACAGGACGTCGGAGTCAGGTTTTACACGTATATCCACGCTCTTGGAATCGCCATGGCGGCTTCCGCGTCGCTCGGAACGCCAATCATAGTTTTAGACCGCGTCAATCCCGTCGGCTGCGAAATCGCGGAGGGCAATATTCCTTTTCCCGAATATATCTCCGAATTGTGCCCTTTCAATATCCCGGTGCGCTACGGCCTCACAATAGGCGAACTCGCTAATTACCTGCGGCAGACGGTTTTCACCGGCGCGCGCCTCGAGGTGGTTAAAATTTCCGGCGGATATTCGCGCGATATGATCTTTCACCGCACCGGGCTCAGATGGAACGCTCCTTCGCCCGCCATGATATCCCCCGATACCGCATTGTTTTATCCCGGCACCTGCCTTTTCGAGGGGACGAACCTTTCGGAGGGACGCGGCACCGCGGCGCCGTTCCAGATCGTCGGCGCGCCATTTTTCCGGCCCGAAGAAACGGCCGCCGCTTTTTTCTCCGCGCTGGACTCGCTTGAAATCAAAGAATTTGACAATATCGCCCTGGAGCCGCTTGAATTTATTCCGGCGTCGTCGAAGCACGAAAACATTTCCTGCCGCGGACTCCGGATGTTTTTTAAAAACTCCTCGCCGCAGGGGTTCCGCGCTCTTTTATTCGGCGCGCTTCTTTTAAAGGCCGCCTTCGACGCCAACCGCGAAAATATAAAATTTTTATTCAGCGAAAAAAGCCGCAGGTTTTTCATCGACAGGCTCTGCGGAGCTCCGGCGCTGCGTGAGGCCATTATCGCCGGAAACTTTTTCGAGCTGCACTCTCTTTACGAGAAATGGACCGGGGCCTGCGCCGCGTTTTCACGCGTTTCGGCTTCCGCCAGGCTTTATTGAACTGCCGCCGGTTTTTAATTTTATTCGGGCCGAGGCCGCCGGCCTGCATTCTGGAGATCTGCATATGCATAAAAACTTCGATATCGTAATAATAGGCGCGGGCGCCTGCGCGGGTTTCTTTACCGCCTTTATGAACGCCGGCGGATTTTCCGGCAAACTCCGCGTGCTCATTATAGAAAAGCTTTCAAAACCTTTTAAAAAAATCGCGGCCTCCGGCAACGGCCGCTGCAATTATTCCAATGAAAACGTTTCCCCCCGCGATTACATTTCCATCAAGCCCGACCGGGCCTTCGAAAGCGTTTTTTTCGATAAAATAAAAGCTTTCGACTTCAGAGGTTATTTAAACGACAACTTGATTTATTCGCGCTCCGACGAATACGGAAGGCTTTTTCCCTTCACCAATTCCGCCAAAACCGTAATCGGCTTTCTCGAAGATAACCTCTTACGCTCCGGCTTCGAAACCCTTTTTGACACGGCATGCAGGAGCGTCGAGCGCCTTCGCGAAGGCGCGGGATTTAAAATAAAATGCGAAAATTTAAAAACCGGCGAAAAATTATCGGTCGAATCCGCCGCGCTGGTGTTTGCCTGCGGCGGCGCGGCCTATCCTCAGCTCGGCACCGACGGTTCCGCTTTCGATATCATCAAAAAGACCGGGCACGCGCTCACGGGCGTCGCTCCTTCCATCTGCGCCCTTGAAACGCCAGCCGGACCGCTGCATAAACTCGGCGGAATAAAGCTCGAAGCCCGCCTCAAATATAGGGATTTCGAACGCACTGGCGAAATTTTATTTACCGACTACGGCATTTCCGGTCCGAACGCGCTTTATTTAAGCCCGCATGTTTCGCGCGATCTTTACGCCGGGAAAAAAGTCCGCGTTTCAATAGATTTCCTTCCGGTCGCTGCACTCGGTCCTGATTATTTTACGTCGAGGGCCGGCGGCCCAGACGAATACTTGAATCTGGACCTGTTTTCAGGAGTTTTTAACCGCGATTTTTTAAAGGCCTTTTTCCGAGTATCCGGGTTTATACTTGAAATGTGCTCAAAAGAATCAGCGGCAAAAATTTATTCCGCGCTAAAAAACTACGAAACCGAAATACTCCGCGTCAGGCCTTTCGGCGAAGCTCAGGTTTCGCTGGGCGGGGTTTGCTGCGCCGAAATCGATCCGCATACGCTCGAATCCAGGCACGTTAAAAATTTATATTTCGCCGGGGAAGTGATCGACTATACCGGCGGCTGCGGCGGCTATAATATACATCAGGCGGCCGTTTGCGCTAAAACTCTTTGCGAATCGCTCGCGGCGGCCTTCGGCATAAAAACCTGCGGGAAAATGGTATAATTGAGTTTTATAAAAAGTTGTGTTATAATTTCGTAAAAAAAGCCGGACTTTAAAGAACGCAATATGCATTTTAGATCGAAATCAGTGTAAGTATAATAATAATTATTTGGGAGGTAACGGTACCGATGAATTATCCTTTCTGGGATATTCCATTTCTGGGCGGTTCCATGCTCATCGCCATAATAGCGATACTTCACGTCATAGTATCGCATCTCGCGGTCGGCGGAGGGTTTTATCTTTTTCTCGCCGAGCTTAAATACTCGCGTGAAAAAGACGTTAAATTTTTAGCTTACTTAAAAAGCCACGCCAGGTTTTTCATGCTGCTTACGACCGTATTCGGGGCGGTTTCAGGCGTCGGCATCTGGTTCGTGATAGCCCTGGTTTCGCCGGCCGCCACCTCGACTCTCATTCATATATTTTTGTACGGCTGGGCGATAGAATGGGTATTTTTCCTGGTAGAAATACTCGCCGTCATTTTATACGTTTACAAATTCGACTCTCTCACGCAGTCGTCGCGCATCCAGCTGGCGTTCATTTACATGGCGGCCGCATGGCTTTCGCTTTTCATAATCAACGGCATCATCACATTCATGCTCACTCCGGGCGACTATTACTTCACCTCTAACTTTTTTTCGGCGTTCTTCAATCCCACGTTCCTGCCCTCGCTTCTTTTCAGGACCGTCGTTTGCATAGCGTTCGCCGGGATATTCGCCATGTTCACCGCCACCTTTCAGTTCGAAGAAGAGCTGCGGGAAAAGGCCGTCAAATACGCTTCGGCCTATCTGCTGCCGGCTTTGATTTTCATGCCGTTATTCGCGCTGTGGTATTTCGCCGTGCTGCCGGGCCTCGCCAGAGACATCGTAACGGGCGCATCCGCGCTGATATTAATTTTCGCCAATATAAGCGCCGGCTCGGCCTTTCTTATGCTCGCCGCCGGCATAGCCCACGCCTGGATAGAGCCGAAAAGGTTCTCCACTATCTTCACCATACTTTTAATTATTTTCGCCTCCACGTTCCTCGCCACTTTCGAGCTGGTGCGCGAAGCGGTCAGAAAGCCTTATACGCTTTACAACCGCATGTATTCCAATTCAATTTATGTGGATAAGCATAACAATCCGGAAATCGATCCTGCCGGCTTTTTAGCCAACCTCAAATGGTGCGATATCAAAAAGATCGACGATTCCAACCTTCTCGCCGCCGGGCGCGAGATTTACCGTTATCAGTGCCAGGCCTGCCACTCCATAGAAGGCTACAACGCAATAAGGCCGCTCGTCAAGTACTGGAGCGCGGATTTCTGCGAAGCCAGCCTCTTAAAGCTCAACACGCTCAAAAAATTCATGCCGCCCTTTTTCGGAAACGACGACGAACGGCGCGCCCTCGCGCATTACCTGTTTTCGCTCAACAATAAAATCGAAGACAAGACGGCGCGCCGGTAGCGCAAAATTATAAAAATACCAAGCGGAGAGGATAATTATGAATCTGACTTCTGAAATAAAATTGATAGTGCCCGCCATCGACAGCGTGCCTTTAATGGGGCACCCGGCGCTCGAAAAAATACTGCTGGTTTTCACGTTCATCCTGCACATGATTCCAATGAATATTCTTCTGGGCTCGTTAATGATAGCGGCAGCGCTTAAAACGCAGAAATTGATCAAGTACGGCAATTACGATTTCGCTTACAGGCTTTACCGCGATATTTTAAAAATGCTTCCCACCGCGCTTTCTCTGACGATAACGCTCGGCGTCGCGCCGCTTCTGTTCCTTCAGTCGCTTTACGGGCCGCTGTTTTACACTTCCACCATACTCATGGCGCCGTTCTGGCTTCTGATACTGGCGTTTATAATGGTTTCGTATTATATACTCTATCTTCTCGGCTGGACCGAAGAAAAAGTCCTCAGGCCTCTCAGGCTGCCCTTGCTGCTCGCGGCCCTCGCGGGGCTTCTTTATACGGCGTTTATGTACGGATCCAACAACTCGCTCATGCAGGCGCCCCAAAAATTCCACTCGATCTATAATTCAACGTTTTACGGGCTTTATATTTATTTAAGCGACATAAATATAATACTGCGTTTCCTTCACGTGATAGCCGGTTCTATACTTATAGCATCCATAGCCATTTTCACCATATCGTACTTCAAAAAAGAAAACGACCGCGATTTCGCGGTTTACACCGCCGATTATCTGCGGCCGGTTTTTCTTCTGGCTTTTTCGATGCAGGCCCTGATAGGCTTTTCTATGCTTTTCGCCCAGAAGCCGGAAATTTATTCCGCGCTCATGGGCGAAAACGTCTTTCAGACCGGCGCGCTGTGGCTCGGCGTGGCTTTCGCCGCCGTCCAGCTGGTGGCGGCGCACTTTAAAGGCGAATATATCCTGAAAAAAGCCACCCTGATTACGCTTCTGGTGTCGGCTTTCGCGTGCCTGGCCATGATGGCGGTAACGCGCGACTTCATAAGGGACGCAGAGATAGGAAAGGCTTTTTCGTATATGTCCAACCCCTATCAATGGAACGTAATAGTCCTGGGAGCGTTTTTCATAACGCTCGCGGGCGGGCTCGCGGTATGCGCCTATATGCTCTTCGGCCTCGAAGAAGTTAAAAAGCCTTAAACCGCGAGCGCAAGCCAATTATTTTCACTTATCCGCGCCCCGCAGGAAATTTATTCCAGTTTGGCGGTATCGTCGTTTATTATGAATTCCTTATGCAGGTGCTGGACGGCCTTTTCCACGTCGCGTTCCTTGATGACGCAAGTGAGCGTGATATTGGAAGAAGAGATCAGGTCTATGTTAGTTTCGCACGCCGCCAGAGTTTTAAAGACTCTGCTGGCAACGCGCGGATCGCGCACCACGCCCGTTCCGACTACTGAAATAGTGGCGATGTTGATATCGGATATTATCTCTCTGCCGCCTATTTTCTTGAGGTTGTTTTCGAGCAGGTTCATTGTCGCCTTGAAATCTTTTTCGCTCACGGTGAAGGTTATGTCGTTTTTAGCGTTATGGCTCTGCGATTGAACGATGAAAGAGCAGCTGATATTTTCGGAGCTCAGCAATTCAAAAACCGACGCCGCGGTTCCGGGTACGTCGGGTACTTCCACTATAGATACTTTCGCGATTTCACGGTTGAAGGTGATAGCCCTTACTTCAGCTTTTTCCATATCTTCTCCTTTTATTAACGTGCCTGGATTGTTATTGAAACTGGACGCCACTATTATAGGCATTTCGAATTTTTTAGCTATTTCCACCGAACGCGGGTGAAGAACTTTAGCTCCGAGCCAGGCCATTTCGAGCATTTCATCATAGGAACAGTAATCGAGTTTTCTGGCGTTTTTAACTATGCGCGGATCGGCCGAATAGACGCCGTCCACGTCGGTGAGGATTTCGCACCTGTCGGCCTTTAGCGCTATGGCAAGCGCGACCGCGGTGGTATCAGAGCCGCCGCGCCCCAGCGTGGTGACTTCGCGTTCATGCGAGCACCCCTGGAAGCCGGCCACTATAACGACTTTATCTTTTTCGAGCGCCTCTTTGATGCGCGTGCCCGAAATGGAGAGTATCCTTGCTTCGGTATGCGACGTGTCCGTCAGGATTCCCGACTGAGATCCGGTAAAGGATATCGCCGAAACTCCCATGTCGTTGATCGCCATGGAAAGCAGAGCCATGGAAATGCGCTCGCCCGAGCTCAAAAGCATGTCCATCTCGCGTTTCGGGGGATTGCCCGCCACTTCGCGCGCGAGCGAAATAAGGTCGTCGGTAGTGTCGCCCATCGCCGAAACGACCACCAGAACGCTGTTGCCAGCTTTTTTCAGCCTGACGATGCGTTCGGCCACGTTCAATATTCTTTCGGGATTTCCGACCGAAGTGCCTCCGTATTTTTGAACTATAAAAGCCATATAACCGCCTTTCTCGTTAAAAATTTTATGAATATGCCGCAGTGTTTTCATTACGGCGCCGCGGGCCGCAAAGCCGGCTGCGACGAGTTTATTTTTTTATAATATTCTAAGTCCGTTATATTCTATTTTATGAGTATGGTGCCTGACCTCTATATTCTGCGCTTTGAATATATGCGCCGCGTTTTTAAATACGCCGGCGGCGGCTTCAGGTTCCCCAAAGGCGCAGACGGTCGTGCCGCTGCCCGATAAAAATGCGCCCATTATTTGATCCGACTCGTTTAAGATTTTTATGGCGTCGCCGCACGACGGGCATAATTTAACGCGGTAGTCCTGATGCAGGTAATCTTTAAGAAGATTTTTAAGGCCGTAAAATATAGGTCTTTTTTCGGCGTTGTCGGAGTTCAGGCAGAAATTTGCGACCATAAAAGATAAGTTCTGAAGGTTTTTGACCGCGTCCGAAAGCTTGTAGTCGGGCGGCAGTATGCCGCGCGCCATTTTGGTTTCGGTTTCGAAAGCCGGCACCAGCAGGTTAACCGTAATATATTTAGGAAACGGAATATTTAAAAAGGAGCCTTCTTTTTTATCCACCCTGGCGGTCACGAAGCCGCCGAAAAGGCACGGGGTTATATTGTCGGGATGGCCCTCTTCGGCTATGGCCTCGTTGAAAATGGCGTGCTTGACCATTTCAGCGAGCGAGCCTTTATCGAGATTTTTTACGTCGAGGCCTTCGCGTTCGAATTTCATCATCCGGATGAGCCCGAGGGCGCATGCGAGAGCGGCCGAAGAAGAGCCGAGACCGCGCTTTACGGGAATGTCGTTAACCACGCTCATTCTGAAAGGTTTTTTGCAATGCTGCCTGAGCATTTTAAAGACTATATTATCGTCTTTCGCAGGGGCCGGATAGTCGCCGTCGAGCAAGAGCTCGTAATCGTCGATACCTTCGCCTGTTTCCAGTTTGATTTTTAAGTAGCGGTCTATAGCCATGCCCAGCGTATCGAAACCCGGGCCGAAATTCGAAAGCGTCGCCGGAGCGGCGATCTGATAAATCATATTAACCCCATCCTTTGAAGAATTTCTTTTTCATTCGAAACCGGCTTTAACTCGCATTCGTTATATTTGATAGCCGAATCGGGATCCTTAAGCCCGTTTCCGGTGAGGATGCATACCACTTTAGCTCCCGATTCTATCGGGGCCGCGCCGAGATGCTTTATAAGGCCCGCCAGCGATGCGCAGGACGACGGCTCCGCGAAGATGCCTTCGGTCTTTGAAAGCAGCTTATAAGCGTTTATTATTTCTGCGTCGCTGACCATGTCTATGGTTCCGCCCGATTCATTTTTTGCCGCTACGGCGGATTTCCAGGAGGCGGGGTTGCCGATCCTGATCGCCGTGGCGATGGTTTCGGGCTTTTCAACCGGCCGGTTCAATACTATGGGCGCAGCGCCTTCGGCCTGATATCCCATCATTTTCGGAAGGCCGCCGATAATTCCGGCTTTTTTATAGCGGTTGTATCCCAGCCAGTAAGCGCTGATATTTCCGGCGTTGCCGACCGGCATGAACTGGTAATCGGGCTGGCGGCCGAGATCGTCGCAAATTTCAAAAGCGCCGGTGGTCTGTCCTTCTATCCTGAAAGGGTTCAGGCTGTTGACCAGGGTTATATTGTTTTCTTCGGATATCTTTTTAACGAACTCCAGAGCCGTGTCGAAATTTCCGTTGACCGGCAGCACTCTGGCGCCGAACTGTATCGCCTG
>JAKPTH010000194.1 GCA_029571125.1 bacterium | reverse complement strand
TTCGGTTTTTCCGACGCCGGTAGGGCCTAAAAACAAAAATACTCCCTGAGGCTTGCCGGGGGACTTAAGCCCCGCGCGCGAGCGCATTATTGTGTCGCATACGGTGAAGACAGCCTGCTCCTGGCCTATCACCCTGCTTTTCATCCTGTCGTTCATATTCAGAAGCTTTTTCGTTTCGGATTCGCTCATCTTTGTCACGGGTATGCCCGTCCAGTTTGAAACGACCTTTGCGATATCTTCTTCATCCACTTCTTCTTTGAGTATGCGCCCTTCCTCTTTCATTTTTTCCAGAAGGCCGGCCTGGACTTTCAGTTCGTTTTCGAGTTTGATTATCGTGCCGTAGCGAAGCTCGGCGGCTTTTTGAAGATCGACTTCCCGTTCGGCCTTTTCGGCGGACAATCTGGCGCTTTCTATTTCCTGCTTGAGCGTTCCCATCTTCTGTATTATCGATTTTTCATTGGCCCATTTGAGCTTAAGCCTTCCGGAAGTCTCTTTTAAATCGGATATTTCCTTTTCGATGACGGCGAGACGTTTGATGGCGTCGGCGTCGTCGGCGTCTTTTTTCAGCGCTTCGCGTTCTATTTCAAGCTGTATTATCCTGCGTTCGATTATATCTATTTCATAGGGCATGCTGTCGATTTGTATGCGAAGGCGCGATGCCGATTCGTCTATCAGGTCCACGGCTTTGTCCGGAAGGAACCTGTCTGTTATATAGCGCTGCGAAAGTCTGGCGGCCGCCACCAGCGCGGAATCTTTTATGCGCACGCCGTGATGGATTTCGTAGCGTTCCTTCAGGCCGCGGAGTATCGAAATGGTTTCCTCGCAGCTCGGCTCTTTAGCGAGGACCGGTTGGAATCTCCTTTCGAGCGCGGCGTCTTTTTCTATATATTTTTTATATTCGCTCAGCGTGGTCGCGCCTATGCAGCGCAGCGCGCCTCGCGCCAGGGCCGGCTTTAACATGTTCGATGCGTCCATTGAGCCTTCGGCGGCTCCAGCGCCCACCAGCGTGTGCAGCTCGTCGATAAATAAAATTATATTCCCGTCGGCTTCTTCGATTTCTTTGACGACTGTTTTCAGGCGCTCTTCAAATTCACCCCTGAATTTGGCGCCCGCGATCAGAGCGCCCATATCCAGCGCGACAAGGCTTTTATTTTTCAGTCCCTCGGGAACGTCACCCGAGACTATGCGGCGGGCTATGCCTTCTACTATGGCCGTTTTTCCGACTCCCGGCTCGCCTATCAGCACGGGATTGTTTTTAGTGCGCCTTGATAAAACCTGTATGACCCGGCGTATTTCATCATCGCGGCCTATTACGGGGTCGAGCTTTTGCTTTCTGGCGAGTTCAGTGAGATCGCGCGTGTATTTTTTCAGCGCTTCGTATTTTTCCTCGGCGTTTTCGTCGGTAACCCGGCTCGCGCCGCGTATGGCTCTTAATGCCGAATATACTCTTTCGGCGGTCACTTTGTGGGAACGCAGCAGCGCCCCGGCGGGGCCGTCGTGTTTTATCAAAGCCAGGAGCAGATGCTCGCTCGATATATAATCGTCTTTCATGCTCAGCGATTCCAGCTGCGCTAATTCCAGTATCGCGTTTACGGATTCGCTCGCGTATGGCGAAGCGCCGCCGCCGGACACTTTTGGAAGCTTTTCTACTTCGGCTTCGGCCCTTTTCTTTAATTCGTTCACTTCTATCTCGAGCCGTCTGAGTATCGGCATGCACAAACCCTCTTTCTGCTCGAGCATCGCAAGCAGAAGGTGAGGCGAGTCCACAGCCTGGTTCGAGTGCTTTTGCGCCGCCGCTACGGCCAGTTCGAAGGTCTCTCTCGCCTTTAAGGTCATTTTATCGAATCTAATCATTTTTATCCCTCCAGTAATTAAAAAAATATCAATCACTTAATTAGCATAAGTTGTGCCCATTTATTTTTCAGTGGTTTGGGAGCCGTTTCTATAAAAATGTGGAAAAAACGGCCAGTGATATAAAAAATGCCGTTGAAAAATGTAACACGGGCAGCGCGTTATTTTAATTTATCTTTCTATTGACAATAACTTTACTTTACTGTTATTATAGTCATGCAACTAATATAAAATTTAAGAAAAAACAGAAATAATTTTTTAATAAATATTTGTCGGGAGGCTTAAATGAATAAGGGAACATTGTTTTTAATATTATTTTTGTCGGTGCTTTTTTACTGCGTTTTTTTTAAATGCTCTATCGCTGCCGCGGCCGGCACCAATGAAATAGACGTGCTCGTTCAGAAAGCGGACGC
This sequence comes from bacterium, assembly GCA_029571125.1. GTDB lineage: Bacteria > Muiribacteriota > UBA9980 > UBA9980 > UBA9980 > UBA9980. Next base: position 791 of record JAKPTH010000194.1, on the reverse strand, counting down.
GTTGTTCGAGAAAAACGACCTTTCCGAGGCAAAAAGGGTTTATCTCAAAGCGCTTTCGTTAAGCTCTAAAAATGTCAGGGCGCGCAATAATCTCGGCGCGGTTTACATGGCCCTCGGAGATTATTCCAAAGCTTTCGAACAATTCGAAGAGATACTCAAACTCGAACCCGAATACGCCAACGCTTATGAGAATATAGGTATAATCATGTGCCGCAAAGGCGACTTTGAAAGGGCGGTTAAAACGCTAAAACAGTCGCTGTATTTAAATTCCGATTCGGCTACTGCGTATTATAACCTCGGCCTCTCATATATCGGGCTTCAAAACTTTCATGAAGGTATAAAAGCTCTGAAAGCCGCCGTGAAAATAAATCCTTCTTTTTCAGAAGCGCTTTCCACTCTGGGCGAGCTTCATTACAGGCTCGATAATATAAAAGAGGCTCAGGAATGTCTGAAAAAAGCCATCGCGGCCAATCCGGCCAATTATACCGCTTATAATACCCTGGGGTTGCTTAACTTAAGGCAGGCGAATTATGAAGAAGCTTCGCTTAGTTTCAACAAAGCCATGAAGGGCCCACGCAACGTTCAGGTTATCGCGTTATATAACATGGGCCTTGTTTATCTGACTAAGAACGACCCGGCAAAGTCCATCGAATATTTCAAAAAAGCGGCCGAACTGGAACCCGGATTTTCAGAAGCTTTTAACGATTGGGCGATGATACTTATACAGCAGGGAAATTTTGAGGAAGCCGAAAAGCTTTTGATAAAAGCTATCGCAATCGAGCCGAAAAGCG